>SLNI01000195.1 GCA_007133115.1 Thioalkalivibrio sp.
ACACGCAAAGCCAGGGCGGGCTACAATTCACCTTGTAGCCCGCTTTTTTTTGGCCGATCGATTCACCCCGCACGACACCCTCCTCGACATCTGGAACCGGCAATGTCAGAAACCGAAACCAAGCGCAAGAAGCACGGTGAAGCTGCGCCCGCCGAAGGGCTCGACAGCGAAATCTACGCGAAGCACGAGAAGATCTACCCCCGCGAGGTGCACGGTTTGTTCGCGCGCCTGCGTGTCACGGCGCTCGTGGCCCTGCTCGGCATCTACTACGGCCTGCCCTGGGTGCAATGGGAGGGTCGTCAGGCCGTGCTGTTCGACCTGCCGGAGCGCAAGTTCCACGTTTTCGGCTTGACCTTCTGGCCTCAGGATTTCTTCCTGCTCGCGATCCTGCTGGTGATTGCGGCGCTGTCCCTGTTCTTCTTCACTGCGCTGGCGGGTCGTCTCTGGTGCGGCTATGCATGTCCGCAGACGGTCTGGACCGAGGCGTTTCTGCGCATCGAACGCTGGTTCGAAGGCGATCGTCCCAAGCAGATGAAACTCGACAAGGCCGCCTGGAACCGCCAGAAGATCCTCCGGAAAACGGGCAAGCATACGGCCTGGGCCGCCTTCGCGCTGTTCACGGGCCTCACCTTCGTCGGCTACTTCAGCCCGATCGCGGAGCTCGTTCCCCGGTTCTTCACCCTGAACACCGGGGGTTGGGAAACGTTCTGGATCCTGTTCTACGGCTTCGCGACCTGGGGCAACGCCGGGTTCATGCGGGAACAGGTCTGCATCTACATGTGTCCCTACGCGCGCTTCCAGAGCGCGATGTTCGACAAGGACACGCTGATCATCTCCTACGACACCGAACGCGGCGAACCGCGCGGTCCGCGCAAGAGGGGAGTGGATCCCAAGGAAAGGGGACTGGGTGACTGCATCGAGTGCACGTTGTGCGTTCAGGTCTGCCCGACCGGGATCGATATCCGCGATGGCCTGCAGTACCAGTGCATCGGCTGCTCCGCCTGCGTGGATGTCTGCGACGAAGTGATGGACAAGATGGGCTATCCGAGAGGACTGGTCCGCTATACCACCGAGAACGCGATCGCGGGCGCTCCCGCGAAGATCCTGCGGCCGCGGGTGCTGCTGTACGGCGCCCTGCTCCTGATCCTGATGGCCGGCTTCGTGTACGGAGTGAGTGCACGAAGCCCGGTCGGGATCGATGTGATCCGCGACCGCAATATGCTGTACCGTGAACTGCCGGACGGAACGGTGGAAAATGTCTACACACTCAAGCTGACCAACCGCAGCAACGAGACCCGGCATTTCGAGCTCAGCGTCTCGGGACTGGAGGGTGCCCGCCTGATGAGTACCGGCGCGGACTACGTGGAGATTCCGCCCGGACGCGTGATCGAATTCCCGGCCAGCGTGCGCGCCGATCCCACGCAGGTGCGTGGCAGCAACGATCTCACCTTCCGTGCCCAGGTCGTGGACATGCCGGAATTGAGCAACGAACGTACGAACCGCTTTGTCGGGCCGCTACGTTGACATCAACGAGAGGTTATTCATAACGATGCGTTATCCACGCGAAGATACCCAACCCTGGTACCGACAATTCTGGCCCTGGTTCGTCATCACACCGCCCTTTGTGGGCATCATGCTCGGTGTGTTGCTCATTACGGCCGCAACCCATGATCCGGATGGCCTGGCGGTCGGTGACTACTACAAGGAAGGGCGCGGCATCAATCAGAGCATCGAACGCGCACAGTTCGCGCTCAGCCTGGGTCTGACTGGCGAGGTATCGATTGAGGAAGGCCGGGTCTGGCTAACACTCTCCAGCGACGTGCCCATCCCCCGACAGGAGCTGGAGCTGGCCTTCGTGCATCCGACTCGTGATCACTACGATCGCAAGGTGTCCATGAGCTATGACGCACGCCAGGGGGTGTACTTCACCGAGTTGACCAATCTGGATCAGGCGCTCTGGCACGTGTATCTCGAGCCCACGGACGGAAGCTGGCGTCTGCGAGGCCGTCTCGAGTCCCTCGAAGATCTCGACGTCACGCTGCACCCCAGTACCTGATACCGCCCCTCGCTTGAGGCCGACGCGGCGAACGGCTGTCGGGAAAACCACCCGCCGGCCGTTCGATCTTCTCGGAGCCATTCGATCTGGAGCGCCATGCAAGCCAACCCCATCTTCGACGCCGATCTGATCCGCCGCTACGACAAGGCGGGTCCGCGCTACACGTCCTATCCCACTGCGATCCAGTTCCACTCCGGATACGATGAGACGCAGTACCGGCAGCAGGCCGCGATCAGCAATGCGCGTGGCGGCCCGCTTTCGCTCTATTTTCATATCCCCTTCTGTGACACCGTCTGCTTCTACTGCGCCTGCAACAAGGTGGTGACCAAGAATCGGGCCAAGGCACAACCCTACCTGGACGACCTGTACCGGGAAATGGCCCTGCAGTCCGCGTTGTTCGATGCGGGGCGGCCGGTGGAGCAACTGCACTGGGGCGGCGGCACCCCCACCTTCCTCTCCCTCGAGCAGATGCGCGAGCTGATGACCCGGACCGGCGAACACTTCGCGCTGAAGACGGATGACAGCGGCGAATACTCCATCGAGATCGACCCTCGCGAGGCGGACGCCCATACCGTTTCCGTGTTGCGAAGCCTGGGCTTCAATCGCATGAGCCTCGGCGTCCAGGATTTCGACCCGATCGTGCAGCAGGCGGTCAACCGCATCCAGTCCGAAGAGAAAACGCTCGAAGTCCTCGAGGCGGCGCGCAGCGAGGGCTTTCATGGCATCAGCATCGACCTCATCTACGGCTTGCCGTTCCAGACCGTGGAGACCTTCGTGCGGACACTGGATCGGGTGATCGAGGCAGACCCCGATCGCCTCTCGGTATTCAATTATGCGCACCTGCCGACGCGCTTCATGCCCCAACGGCGGATCCACGAGGACGACCTGCCGCCGCCGGCGGTCAAGCTCTCCATTCTCGAGGCCACCATCGAGCGGCTGACGTCCGCCGGGTACGTGCTGATCGGCATGGACCATTTCGCCAAACCGGACGACCCGCTCGCTCGCGCGCAACGCGAGGGAAGCCTGTACCGGAACTTCCAGGGCTACGCCACCCATGCCGAGTGCGATCTGGTCGCGATGGGCGTGTCGTCCATCGGTCAGGTCGGCGACAGTTTCAGCCAGAATGTGAAGGACCTCGACAGCTACCACGCGCTGCTGGCCGAAGATCGCCTTCCGATCGAGCGCGGTCTGGTCGTGAACGCGGACGACATGTTGCGCCGGGCGGTCATCACCCAGCTCATCTGCCACTTCGAGCTCGACGGCGATGCCGTCGGCAAGCGTTTTGGGGTCGACTTCGGCGACTATTTCGCGAACGAACTCGAGGGACTCGAACCCTTTATCGAAGACGGCCTGCTCACCCTCGACGGCCATCGCATCCAGGTGCTTCCGACCGGCCGCCTGATGATCCGCAACATCTGCATGACCTTCGACCGCTACCTCGCCTCCGCCGGCGAACGGCGCTTCTCGCGCACGCTCTGACTTCGGGTGTCGGGGCCGGAACGAGAAGGGGCGCGTTCCCCACGCGGGACGCCGTGAATACATCCCTGTAGGCTTGACGGCAGCATCCCTGCTGCCGACACCCGCGTGGGGAACGCGCCCCTTCTCGTTTTCCAGCGCAAAGCACGCATACCCCGTCTCCACTGCGATGCTACCGGACCAATGGTCCATGCCGTATCGATCGCCGTCACGTCACGATGTCCCGCGTCTCCCCCTCCGGAAGTTCCGAGACCCTGAAATCGGGGTCCTCGGCTGCATCGAGACGCAGGGCTTCCGCGAGGGCCGCGCGTGCGTGCGGCTCACCGTGCACCAGCCAGACCTGGCGGGGGCGGCTCGGGGCCGCGGCCAGCCAGCGCCGCAACTCGCCTCGGTCGGCATGTGCACTCAGGCCTTCCAACTGGTCCACCTGGGCCCGGACTTCGAACCTTTTTCCCTGGATCTTCAAGATCCGTTCGCCGTCCAGCAGAGCCCGGCCGCGGGTGCCGGGAGCCTGGTAGCCGGTCAGCAACACGCGGTTCTCCGGATCGCCGCCGTGACCCAGGAGATGCCCGAGGATACGGCCCCCGGTGAGCATTCCGCTGCCCGCGATGATCACCAGGGGACCTTCCCTTCGATCCATGCGCAGCGCGCGCTGGTGATGTTCGATCACGCGAATACGTCCGAATGCCGCCTCCATGTCCGCAGGCGTGAGCCGGTGTTCATCCGGATGATTCCGGTACAGCTCCGAGATTTCCGCAGCCATCGGGCTGCTGAGGTAGAGAGGCAGTTCCAGTTCCGGACGCGCCCGGAAAATACGGTCGAGCAGCACGACCAGTGCCTGTGCGCGTCCCAGGGCAAAAGAAGGCACGAGCAGCACCGCCTTGCGTTCGAGAACGTCTGCCAGAATCGTCTGCAGTCGCTCGAGCGGGGAATCCTTCGAATGATCCCGATCGCCGTAGGTGGACTCCATCACCACCGAATCGACGGTATCGGGGGGTCTCGGCGGAAACATCACGGGATCGTCGATACGCCCGATATCCCCGGAGAACCAGATGCTCTCGGAGCCGTCATCCACCCGGATTCCGGCGGCGCCCAGGATGTGACCGGCGTAGTGGAAGACGATTCGCAGCCCACCGAGGTGCAGCGGCTTACCGTACTCGACCGACCGGAACTGGTGCAGGGTCCGTTCGACATCGCCGGTGTCGTACAGGGGCAACGCCGGGTGATGCCGGGACCAGCCTTCCCGATTCGCCTGCTCGGCGTCTTCTTCCTGCAGCCGCGCGGAATCCATCAGGATGACCCGGGCCACCTCGCGACCCGCGCGGGTGGTATATACGGGACCACGGAACCCCGCCTGCACCAGGCGCGGCAGGTAGCCGCAGTGGTCCAGATGCCCGTGGGTCAGCAGGACGGCATCGATGCTCCGGGGGGCAAAGGGCGGGGGTTCCCAGTTACGCAGCCGACCGGCCTTTTCGCCCTGGAACATTCCGCAGTCCACCAGCAGGCGTTTGCCACCCGCCTCCAGCAGGTGCTTTGAGCCCGTGACACCGGCCGCCCCCCCGAAACTGGTCAGCTTCATGCCGATTCCCTGCGGACCCGGCCACGATCGAGCACCTCCAGGCACTCGTCCCACACCCGCTCATGCTGACGCGCTTCGAGACGGAGGTTCCCGAGAAAATCGGGTCGGTCGAGCAAATCGCGGCACAGGATCGCACCCGCCTCGATGAGGCCCCGTTTCTGCGCCACCTTCAGCGTTCCGAGGCAGGTGATCGGGTGCAGGCCGTGCTGGTTGATCAACCCCCGTGTCAGCGGGTAGTGGTCCGTGTTGTGCCCGGCCAGGATCAGACCCTCGCATGCCCCGTACGTCAGGGCATCCTCGCTGTAGGTGGTATTGCTCAAAACCCAGAACGCATCGTGGCCGCCGCTCTCGCCCGCGGAGAGATCCAGGGACCGCGCACGCAGATACATGGGCAACTTGATGTCATTGCGGTAGGACGCGCGATTGTGAAACTTGCACTCGGCGAACAAGCGCTGGCCGTCGCGCTCCGCCACGATGTCGATTTCATGACGGACACAACGCCCGTCCAGAAACTGGTTGTAGGCGACTCGGTAGCCCAGCGCCTCGAACAGACGTCCGCAGAACTGCTCGAACGGAAACCCGGTCGGCCCGAGATCGAGCAACGCACGCTTGAGGCTGTA
>SLNI01000235.1 GCA_007133115.1 Thioalkalivibrio sp.
CTGGCGCTGGCCGCAGTGTTTGCACTCGGTCTCGGATTGTCCGTACTGGCCGCGCTGGCGCCGGCATTCGAGGCTTCCGGGCAGCGGAGCATCGCGGCGTCCGGGCGCGCGGCACTGGAGCGGCGCTCGCATCGGCTGACCGGCTATCTGTTCCACGCGGGATTGGTGATGCTGGCGCTGGGTGCAGCCATCGCCGGTTTGGGCTGGGGCGATCTCGTCGGGGGCTTCGTCGCGCTGTTTCTGCTGATCACGGGGTTCCTGCTGTTGCTGCCGCGCTTTCTCGCTTCCGGTCTGAAGTGGGTGGCCGGTCCAGTGGCGGACCGTCTGGATTCTGCCCTCACGCGCCTTGCGGGGCGCAGCCTCGAGCGCAGCCTCTCCCGCAGCGGGCCGGCGGTCGTGGCGCTGACCCTGGCGCTGGCCGCGGCGATCGGGGTCAGCGTGCTGGTGGGCAGCTTCCGCGTGAGCGTGACCGAATGGCTCGGTGTGACCCTCACCTCGGATCTCTACCTGGTTCCGGCAGAGTCCGCATCCGGGCGGGGCGGTGCGCGTCTGCCCGGCGAGTGGGTGCGTCTCCTTTCGGATTGGCCGGAGGTCGCCTCAGTAAGTACCGGGACCACCCAGGACGTCGTGTCCGGGCGAGGTCTGATCCGGCTTTTTCTGCTGTCGCCGCACGCGGACTGGCTCGAACACCTGCCATTGGTCGCCGGGTCGGATCCGGATCTGGACAAGCGGCTGCAAGACACCGACACCGTGCTGATCACGGAAGGTTTTGCGACCCACCAGGGGTTGACGCTGGGTGACTCGATCGAGATCACCCTCCCCACGGGCAGTCGCTCGTTCGCGATTGCGGGCATCTACCGGGACTACAGCCATCCGGGTGGCACAGTGCTCATGCGTTCGGATCGCTACCATGGCGGCGCCGCGCCCGGATTTCACTCGATGGGACTGCGTGTGGACGCGCAAACTCCGGTGGAGGGGCTGGAAAGCCGTCTCGCCGATTGGCTTCGCGATCGAGAAGCCGCCGCGCTGATCACGCGTCCGGATGCGATCCAGCGCGAGTCCCTGGAAATCTTCGACCGGACCTTCGCCATCACGCACCTGCTGCGGGTAATCACCCTCGGGGTGGCTTTCGTCGCGATCCTGAGCGCGCTGGTGGCGCTGCAGATGGAGCGCTCGCGTGAGTACGCGATTCTGCGCAGTACCGGGTTGCTGCCCGGCGGTGTAGCGAGACTCGTCTTTCTCCAGGCCGGCCTGCTCGGACTGTTCGCGGCGGTGGCGGCGATCCCGCTGGGCCTGGGAATGGGTTGGGTGTTGATCGAAGTGATCAACCGGGAGGCTTTCGGTTGGCGGATGGACGTGCGTCTGCCAGGTTGGCCGCTCGCCGAGAACCTGCTGCTGGGCATTGGCGCTGCCCTACTGGCTTCGGTCTACCCCGCCTGGCGGTTGGCCCGCATGCCGGTGGTTCCGGCGCTGCGGGTGGAATCGTGAAGCGGGTGATGGCCTGGCCCGGGAAAATTCGGGGTTCCGTCGAACACTGGCGCAACGGCTGACTACCAGTCCAGGTCATCGACGGTTTGTCTGTCGTCCAGTTCGTCGCGCAGGCGGCTCTTCAACGCGCGCTGTTCCAGCAGGCGCTCCAGCGCTCGCCGCGCGGATAGCGGATTCATCAGGGGCCGCTGCATTATGCTGAGTTCCGGGGAATCGTCGTCGAAATCCGCGATCAGTTCGTCGCCAAGGCTCATGGGTGCATTCTCTTTAGAAGGTTTCTTTCCTGCCCTTATAAGTGTTTGCTGATGGATCGCAAGCAGAAATAATTTATCGCGGTGCAACAAAAGAATTTATCGGCCGGGTAGAGACGTCTCCGAAAGCGGGGTTTCGGGCGAACTCGCGCCAGTCGGCCGGGTCAGAACGTCAGCAAATGCCCAGCCCGGATGGCATCTCCATTGGGCTCCGAATGTCCGCAAGCGCCGAGGTCGTCTCATGTTGATCCGCAGCCGTAGAGTCTCCGAACCGAAGCCGAGTGAGATCACGCCCGAAGCGATCTACCATCGGCGGCGCGACTTCATGCGGGCCGGATTGGGCATTGGAGCGGGCATGCTGTTGCCGCCGATGGCCGGTGCCCGGACCGCGCTCGACTTCTCACCGGGCGCCTTCGGCACGGACGAGAAGCACACGCCGTACGAGGATGTGACCACCTACAACAATTTCTACGAGCTGGGCACGGGGAAGGCCGACCCTGCGCGCAACGCAGATCAGTTGCGTACCGAACCCTGGTCGGTGCGGGTCGACGGGGCCTGCGCCCGTCCCGGAAACTACGCGCTGGAGGATTTCCTGAGCCCATGGGCGTTGGAAGAGCGCGTCTATCGCCTGCGCTGCGTGGAAGGCTGGTCGATGGTGATCCCGTGGGTCGGTTTCGAACTCAACAAGGTGCTGAGCCAGGCGGAACCCACGGGTTCCGCGCGCTACGTCGCCTTCGAGACCATCCTCGATCCCGACAACCTTTCCGGGCAGCGCCGACCCGTACTGGAGTGGCCCTATGTCGAGGGCCTGCGCCTGGACGAGGCCATGCACCCGCTGACGCTTCTCGCGGTGGGCCTGTACGGAGAGACGCTGCCGAACCAGAACGGCGCGCCGCTGCGGCTTGTCGTGCCCTGGAAGTACGGCTTCAAGAGCATCAAGTCGATCGTCCGCATTACCTTCACGGAGCAGGAACCGCCCACCGCCTGGAACCGGGCCCAGCCAAGCGAATACGGCTTCTACAGCAACGTGAATCCCGACGTGGCCCACCCGCGCTGGTCGCAGCGCACCGAGCGGCGGATCGGCGAGTTCCGGCGCAGGCCGACCCTGATGTTCAACGGCTATGCCGACGAGGTTGCCCAGCTCTACACCGGCATGGACCTGAAGCAGCACTTCTAGCCTTGACGGCCTCGCCCCGCAGAAGACCCCGCCGGCGCTCGGCCACGCTCCCGCGCGGTGTCTGGTGGCTGGTGCTTTTGGTGGGGCTGCTCCCGGCCGCATGGCTGGCTGCGCGCACGGCTGGATTCCTGGGTGGTCTCGGGACGAACCCGATCGAGCGGCTGCTGATCGAGTCGGGCACCATCGCGATGATCACCCTCCTGAGCGCGCTGGGGGTCACCCCGCTGCGGCGGTTGACGGGGCTGGCCGCGATCACCCGGCTGCGGCGGATGATCGGCCTGCTGGCGTTCGGGTATGTCACCCTGCATTTCCTGGTCTGGTTGGGCGTGGACCTGTTCTTCGACGTCTCTCTGATCCTCGACGACCTGACCCAGCGTCCCTATGTGATGGCCGGATTCGCGGCCTGGGTGATCCTGCTGCTGCTGGCCTCCACCTCGACCGATCGGGCGGTGCGGATGCTCAAACGTAACTGGTCCCGCCTGCACCGGTTGGTATACGTGGCCGGCGTGCTCGCGGTGATTCACGTGATCTGGCTGACCCGCGCGGATTATCGGGAGGCGACGATCTACGCGCTGGTTCTCCTGGTGCTGCTCGGATCGCGCCTCGTCTGGACCGTCGTCCAGCGGCGCAAAGTCCGTGGGGAACCCGCGCGAAATGGGGTGACCTGAAACCGGAGGCTATACTGAAGGGACGTCAATCCAACCGGAGGTATCGGTGGTCACCTTTACCCTGAAGTTGCATCCGCGCGTACCGGAGACGGAAGCCCGGCAACGCGTCTCGGTTCTCGCCGACGGTGAACTGCCCGAGTACGGACAGGTATGGGTCTGGGACATGCTCTACGCGCAGCAGTTGTTTGCGATGGGCGAGGGCGCATCGGCGGATGAAACACGCGAGGCGCTGGAACTCTGGGCGGTCAACATGTCCAGCAAGATCTTTCAGCCCCACGACCACATCCGTTTGAAGGGCCATCTGCAGATCACCGACGATCTGCAGTTCGTTGCACCGGAGGTCTCCGAAGGCGTTTCGGAGGGCTCGATCCAGGCCATCACCCTGCGCGTGGAAGGCGCCGGCGGTGAGTTGCCGTCGATCCGCGTCAGCCCGGACATTCTGCCCTCGGACGCCCGCCATTGGTTGATACTCGCGGTCGCGCAGTACTTCGTCGATCAGAACCCCCTGTTCGCCCGGGAACTGCCGATCCATGTGCTGGCGTTTCGGAAATACCACGCGGACATCAACCGCCCGGAAACGGCTGCAGCCGCCGAGGAAGCGCCGTTCTTCGCGATCCAGAAGGCGATGGAATATTTCCAGAGTGCGGGCCATGCCGGCTAAAGCCACGGCCGTCCTTGCAGGGGCGAAGACCGCGTGAAGACCGTCTACACGGCGCCCGACCCGATCATGGCCGGCTTCATCGAGGGCGTGCTGCAGAACGCGGGCATCCAGGCACACGTACTGCAGGCGGGGCTTTACGGCGCGGCCGGGGAAATTCCGCCGAACGAATGCTGGGCACGCGTTGTGGTCGTGCACACCGACCAGGCCGAACAGGCGCGGGCCGTTATCCATGAGTATCTTCAGGCCGAGTCAGGCCCCGATGCACGGGAATGGACCTGTCCCCAGTGCCGGGAGCACATCGAGGCGCAGTTCACCCAGTGCTGGAACTGTGGCCGCGAGCGTCCGGTGCAGGGCGCTCCGGCTCGGTAGACGTCGCCGTCCAGATTCATCCCGAACGACGCGACGGATGCGGTCCGTCGCTGCCGCCACGTCTCAGCGACGTGGCTCAGGGGATAGTGTCGCCTCCAGGATCCGACGCAGTTCCTCGGGGTTGAAACCACGTGCCCCCAACCGGGTGGTTTCCGCCTGGCGCCCATCGAGCGTGACGAAGCTGTCCTCGGGCATCCCGTCCAGCAATGACGGATGCGTGGATTCGAGGGTCCACCGGCCGTCCCGCCAGGACAGCAGCCCCTCGCCCAGACCCAGCGCGGTGGGGGAACGGTGGCATTGGGCACAGGTGAGCCCGGGCCCCGTCGTATGCGGCGAAACCGGAGCGAACAGTCGCCGGAATTGCGGTTCCTCCCAGTCGGGATGTTCGATCGTGCGGATCATTCCGGGGACGAAGGGGACGATGCGGTCGTGCTGGTTCACTCCCAGGGGAGGGCGATCGTTGCGTACGCCCCAACGGGCTTCCTGCCAGTATCCCGGGGTGATCTCGCGTTCGACGTGGTCCCATTGCCGCCCATCGGGATCGTAGGACATGTGGCAGCCGTAGCACTGCGGCGCCCATTGGCTGTGGCAGGCGCTGCAGGTCACGCGCTCGTGCGCACCGCTCTCGAGGTGATGATCGTCGTCGATCGGAGGAATCGCGACCGAACCGCCCTGAAGCTTGCGATGCAGCCGGTTGCCCTCGGGAAGGACCTCGATGTGCCACAGCGGCGTGCCGCGCCGCTGCGTGACCAGGAACGGCTGGTCGTCGTCGGCGGCGAACGGGATCCGGGATGTCAGGGGCAGGAGATCCCGGGGCCAGTCGGCCAGGCGAACCCGAGGCCGGGTATTCGCGTGACAATCCCGGCACTGGATGTCGACGGCATCCGAGCCGTGCATGAACGCGTCCGTCGGGCCCATCAGATCGCGCACCGTGTGGCAGTCCACGCAGCCGAGTCCCGCCCGATGATGCACATCCGGCGCATGATGTTCGATCAGGCGTCCGTCCTCGAGGTATCCGAGTCCGGAGGTATCGGGCCGGCGCAGTGCGGTGTCGTCCACCTCGGCGAGTCCCGCGTAGTTCAGCGCGACCCGGCCCGATCGGGAGTGGC
>SLNI01000003.1 GCA_007133115.1 Thioalkalivibrio sp.
ACGGAAGGCAGGCGCCACATGACCGGCGCGATCGCGCTGTCCACGATGCTGAATTCATCGCTGAGGAAGTAGGGCTTCAGCTCGAAGATCTCGGTCGCATTCAGGAGGCTCTCGCGCAGCATCTTGCGGGCCTTGGTCAACCCGGCACCGCTGGACTGTCCGATCAGGTCCAGCCCGGCGTACCAGTCGCGCTCCACACGGTACAGCGCAAGGCGCGCCGCCGCACGCGACACCGGGTCCACCGGCATCAGAGGCGGATGCGGAAAACGCTCGTCGAGATATTCGGTGATGACATGCGTCCCATAGAGGGCCAGATCCCGATCGACCAGTGTCGGCACCTCGTTGTACGGATTGAGGTCGGAAAGATCCTCGGGCAAGTCGTCTGGGGTCAGGTTGACCACATCGACGGAGATGTCCTTTTCAGCGAGAATGAGCCTGATCCGGTGGCAGCGCACGCAGTTGTAGGCAGAGAACAGGGTCATTACAGAACGTCTATTGGCGACTAGCGCCATGGCTTTCTCCAGGTCCCGCGTATCGTGTGGGCTGTTGCGGAAAGACCGGCCAGGGCGACCCCACGGGCCACCCCATCCATGCCTAGTGTACGTCTTTCCAGTATTCCTTTTTCAACAGGTAGGCCAACACCAGGAATACCAGCAGAAACAGCATGACAATGATTCCAATGCGCTGACGGTCCGCCTGGATCGGCTCCGCAAGGTAGGAAAGGAACGTCACCAGGTCGCGGATCGCACGGTCGTATTCCGGGCCGCTCATGCTGCCCGGCTCGACCACCTGCAGCCGGACCCCGCCATTGCCATCCGCGCGCTTCTCCTGCCAGCCTTGCAGTTCCCAGAGGGGGTGCGGCATGCCAACGTTCTCGAACACGGGGTTGTTCACGCCCAGAGGGCGGGATTCGTCCAGGTAGAAACTGCGCAGGAACGTGTAAAGCCAGTCCTCGCCCCGAACCCGGGCCACGAGCGTGAGGTCGGGAGGTTCGACACCGAAAGCCTCTTCACCATAGGCCGAGGTCATCGCATTGGTGATCAGAGAGCCGGGATTCACCAACTCGCCGTCCTCGTCGGTGGTGAAGATCATCGAGTCGATGACCTGGTTCTCGGTCAGCCCCAGGTCACGGCCCACGCGGTTGTAGCGCATGTACTGCGCGGAGTGGCATCCCATGCAGTAGTTGAAGTAAAGCTGGGCGCCGCGCTGCAACGAAGCCTGGTTGGTCACGTCGACCTGCACGCGATCCAACGGCACGGAAGGAGCGGCGGCCTGAAGGGACACAGGGCCCAAGGCCAGCAGGGCCAGGGCAAGAATGGCAATCAGCGGCGGTTTCATCAGGCGGTCACCCTTTCCGGAACGGGACGGTCTCGACCCAAGTTGCGTGCGAAGACCGGCACGACCATGGTGACGAACAGGTAGGCCGTGGGCAGCAGCCAGGCTGTATACAACAGCAGGGCGTTGGCCGGGTCGAAACGCGTGACGTCGTACAGCGAATAGACCCCGACCAGCACCACGAAGGACGCGAGACTGAAAACCGCGGACCGCTCCCTGCTGTGGAACCAGAGCAGCCAGAAGAACAGGAAGTACATCACCGAGAAGCGCAGCGTCATTTCACTGTAGAACGCGGTGACCTGCTGCAGCCCCAGGTAGCCGAGGACCACGAAGGTCACCACGAATACCGCGAGGTTCAGCTTGTGCGCGAACGAGCGGTAACGCGTGGACTTTACCGGGTTCCGGTCGATCCAGGGCAGGAAGAACAGGATCACCACCGCCGAACCCATCGCGATCACACCCAGGAACGGGTCCGGCACCGCACGCAGGACCGAGTAGAACGAGGTGAAGTACCACACCGGCGGGATCAGGTCGGGGGTGACCAGAGGATTGGCCGGGATCATGTTCGCGGGCTTCAGGAACAGCCCGCCCATCTCCGGTGCGAAGAACACGACCGCGAAGAAGGCAATGAGAAAGACCCCCACACCCACCAGATCCTTCACGGTGTAATAGGGGTGGAACCGAATGCCGTCGAGAGGAACTCCATTTTCGTCCTTGTTCGCCTTGATCTCCACCCCGTCGGGGTTGTTGGAGCCCACCTCGTGCAGCGCGATGATGTGCGCAACGATCAGCAGCAGCAGCACCAGCGGCAGCGCGATCACGTGCAGCGCAAAGAAACGGGTCAGGGTCGCGTCCGAGAGCAGGAAGTCACCCCGGATCCAGGTAACGAGTTCGGGACCGATGTAGGGAATGGTCGCGAACAGGTTCACGATGACCTGTGCGCCCCAGTAGGACATCTGGCCCCAGGGCAACAGGTAGCCGGCAAAGGCCTCGGCCATCAGCACGACGTAGATCAGCACACCGAAGATCCAGATCAGCTCCCGCGGCTTCTTGTAGGAGCCGTAGAGCAGCGCCCGGAACATGTGCAGGTAGACCACCACGAAGAAGAAGGATGCACCCGTCGAGTGCATGTAGCGGATCAGCCAGCCCCACTCGACATCGCGCATGATGTATTCGACGGACGCGAACGCGAGTTCGGCGTCGGGCTTGAAGAACATCGTGAGGAAAATGCCAGTGACGATCTGGATCACCAACACCAGCAAGGCGAGCGAACCGAAGTAGTACCAGAAATTGAAGTTCTTGGGCGCGTAGTAGTGCGCGAGGTGCTCGTTCCAGAGCTGCGACAGGGGAAAGCGGGCATCCACCCAGCCCAGTACGCCACCCTGAATCTTGTCAGCGGTATTGCCAGCCATTATGCGGTGCCTCCCTCGGCATGCTCACCCACGAGGATCACGTTATCGCTGAGGTAATGGTGCGGAGGCACCTCCAGGTTCAAGGCGGCCGGCTGGTTGCGGTAGGTGCGGCCGGCCATGTCGAAGCGCGACCCATGGCAGCCACAGAGCCAACCGCCCGGCCAGTCTGCACCCAGTTCCCCCGCACCGACCTCAGGACGGAACGCGGGCGAGCAGCCCAGGTGTGTGCAGAGCCCGATCAGCACGAGGATTTCCGGGTTGATAGAACGGTACTGGTTCCGGGCGTATTCAGGCTGCTGGGTGATCACTTCGGAGTCCGGGTCACGCAGCCGCTCGCGGATTCCGGGGAGCAGATCCAGCATCTCGGGTGTCCGGCGGACCACCCAGATCGGCCGACCGCGCCAGCCGACGCTGATGCGCTGGCCCGGCTCGATCTGGGACACGTTCACTTCCACGGGGGCCCCGGCCGCCTGAGCACGCGCGCTCGGTTGCAATGACGCCACGAAGGGAGTGGCAAGTGCCGCCACCCCCGCACCACCGACCACCGTAGTCGCTGCCACCAGGAAGCGGCGGCGCCTTCGATCCACGCCCTCGTTTGCCATCTTGCTCTCTCCAGCTAGTGTTGCATCTGCGCTCGTCGCATGAGCCTACGCCGCGGAAACCCTGGAAAGGGTGGCCTGTCGGCCGCGCTTCATCGAACGCTCATAAGGGACCGATACAATCCAATAGAATTCCCTAACAAGCTAATGAGGTCAAGCGAAACGTGCCGAAGAACCCCAGCTCCTCGGACCCCGGGGGGACCCCGGTCAGCCCCGCAAAAAATTCCAAATGACGGTTTCATATAGTCTTTTCGACGCGTCCCACCGTGCGAACCACGCGCCCTCCAAACCCCGCGTGCTGCGTCGGGCCATGCCCCTCACGCCGGGTTATCGATGTCGACGAAACGATGCTCGATGCCGAAGCGCCGGGCACACCAGAGCCCGAGAGCCTCAGGTCCATACCGCTCCGTCGCATGGTGGCCCGCAGCGTAATAGTGGACCCCCAGCTCTCTCGCCTCGTGCGTGGTCTGCTCGGAGATTTCTCCGCTGATGAAAGCATCGACACCATGCGCTGCGGCCTGGGCCAGCAGGGACTGTGCCCCACCGGTGCACCAGGCGACGCGCCGGACCAATGGACCACCCCCTGGAATCCAACAGGGCTCGCGCCCCAGAACCCTGGAGATGTGGGCGTTGAGCGCTTCGGCTGCCAGAGGTTCGGGCAACCGACCCAGCATGCCGACACCATCGTCGCGGAGAGGGCCGTCGATCTCGAAGCCAAGCTTCAGCGCCAGCTGGGCGTTGTTGCCGAGAGTGGGGTGGGCATCCAAGGGCAGATGATAGGCCACCAGGTTGATTTCGTGGCGCAGCAGGACTTCCAGACGGCGGCGCTTCATCCCGGTAATGGGCTGAGGCTCTCCCCGCCAGAAATAGCCGTGGTGAACCAGCAGCAGATCGGCGTTCCAGGAGACGGCGGCCTCGATCATGGCCTGCGACGCTGTAACACCGCTCATCACACGACGGATTTCCGAACGTCCTTCCACCTGCAAACCGTTAGGGCAATAGTCGGCAAATCGGTGCGTTTCGAGTTCCGCATCCAGAGCCTCGAGCAACCCTTCGCGATCAACCGGAACGGACATTCGGCAACCTCCGGATTCGGGCGGACTCTCGAACACCCCGACCGGCAAACGCGGGGCGCTGCGAGCGGGCAGGGCAGTGGTATATTGTGGCCATGGTGAAAATCTCGCGCTTCTTTCTGCAAGCAGCCCTCGCGGGCGTAGCCGTCGCGGTGGTTGTGGCGCTTTTTTTTCCGGGCGTACTCGAACGGGAACGCAACGGAACGGGGGCACTGCCTTCGCCCGCGAACGGCATCCAGGCACAAGGCCCGATATCTTACGCGAATGCGGTAGGCAAAGCCGCCCCCGCGGTCGTCAACATCATGACCTCGCGCGTGCTCGAAGGTTCGCTGGCGACCGGCGCAGGACCCTCCCCACACAGGTTCCTCGACGAAGCACCGCATTCGCAGCTGGATCGTGAAGAGGCCAGCCTGGGGTCTGGCGTCATCATGAACGCTTCCGGCCATATCCTGACCAATCACCACGTCATCGAAAAGGCCGAGGCCATGGCCGTGGTGCTTGCAGATGGCAGCGCCCATCCTGCGGAGATCATCGGCATCGATCCGGACACGGACCTTGCCGTGCTGCGTATCGATGCCCAGGCCTTCAGCTTTGCCAGCGTGGGGCGCTCCGCCAACCTTGCGGTCGGGGATGTGGTGCTGGCGATCGGCAACCCCTTTGGCGTGGGTCAGACGGTCACCCAGGGTATTGTCAGCGCCACGGGGCGCACCGAGCTCGGCATCAACCTCTTCGAGGATTTCATCCAGACCGATGCCGCCATCAACCCGGGCAACTCGGGCGGCGCACTCATCAACGCCATGGGCGAACTGGTCGGCATCAATACGGCGATCTTTACGCGCTCCGGTGGTTCACATGGGATCGGCTTCGCCATCCCCGTGGACCTTGCGCTCGACGTAATGAACGAAATCATCGAAAACGGACACGTGGCCCGGGGCTGGCTGGGTATCGAGGTGCAGTCCCTGAACCGCGCCCTGGCCGAGTCGTTCGGGATTGCCGATACGCGCGGCGTGATCATAGCGGGCATTCTGTCCGGGGGCCCCGCAGCCCGCGCCGGCCTGGCGCCCGGAGATGTCATCCTGCGTCTCGAAGGCATGCGCGTGAGCAATACCCGGGAGGCGCTCAACATCATTGCCCGCAAGCGTCCGGGAGAAACGATCGTGATCGATGCAAGCCGGAGCGGAGAGATCCTGCACCTCGAAGCGACGGTGGACCAACGTCCGATCTGAAGCCTGCGGGCCAGGCGCGGACCGGGAGCCGCCTCAGCCGGTGGTCAGCGCCCGATCCAGGGCTTCGAGGAAAGTCCGGTTCTCGGCGGGGGTACCGATCGTCACCCGCAGGTGATCGGCAAGCGTGCCGCCCGATGCGCCTGAATGCTTGATCAGGACGCCCGAGGAGCGAAGCGATTCGAAGACGGACTGCCCCTGCCCCTCCCCAACCTGGAACAGCAGAAAATTCGCATCGCTCGGGATGACGCGTCGGATGCCGGATTTCGCCACCAACGCTTCGACCAGCTCGCCCCGCTGTTCCCGCAAACGGCCAGCCTGGGCCTCCAGTTCCCTGGCGTGTTCGAAGGCAAAGACCACCGACCGCTGGGTCAGCGAATTCACGTTATAGGGCAGTCGCAGCCGGTTCAGCGCCTCGATCCATTCCGGCACGGCTGCCAGGTAACCGAGCCTCAGACCGGCAAGCCCGAGTTTGGAGAGCGTGCGCATCACCATAAGACCCGGGATCGCCTCCCCTATCTGGTCCAGAAAACTGTGGCCGGAGAACGGCGCATAGGCTTCATCGATCACGGTGACCCCGGGGTTGGCCGCAATCATCTCACGGACCCGGCCGGGATCGTACAGACGGCCGGTGGGGTTGTTTGGATAGGCGAGGAAGAGCAGCGCGGGACGGTGTTCTGCCAGGGCCTGCAGCATCGCATCCATGTCAAGATCGAAATCCGCATCCAGCGGGACACCGACGAAGGGAACGCCGCCCGCGCGCGCGAGCACCTCGTACATCACGAACGTCGGAATCGGGGCGACCACCGGGCGACCGCTTCCCTGAACTGCGGTGATCAGGATCTGGATCAGTTCATCCGAACCATTACCCAGCAGGCACCCCGCAGACTCGGGGATCCCGTGCCCCGCACGAAGGACCGCGGTGACTTCCTGCGCCGCCGCATCCGGATACCGATTCAGTTCGATCCCGCGCAGGCATTCCAGCCAGGCTGCCTCGAGAGCACCCGGCCAGGGATAGGGGTTCTCCATCGCATCGAGTTTGACCAAACCGACCGCGTCCGCCACCGCATAAGCCGGTTGCCCCAGGACTTCGGGGCGCATGAGATCCGCGGGAAGCGTCATCCGGCGTCGAGACCCGCCACCCGACTATTCACTCCGCATCTCCGCAGAGCGGGCATGCGCGACCAACCCCTCGCCGCGCGCGAGCACCGATGCGGTGCGCCCCAGCTCGGCCGCACCGGCGGGAGAACAAGCGATGATGCTGGAGCGCTTCTGGAAATCGTAGACGCCCAACGGCGAGGAAAACCTGGCGGTGCGCGACGTCGGCAGCACGTGGTTGGGGCCGGCGCAGTAGTCTCCGACGGCCTCGGACGTATAGCGGCCCATAAAGATCGCCCCGGCGTGGCGAAGACCCCCGTCAAGCAGGGCCTGGGGATCCGCCACGGACAGCTCCAGGTGTTCGGGGGCGATGTGGTTGGCCACTTCGATCGCTTCATCGAGGCTTCTGACCTGCACCAGAGCGCCGCGCCGCGACAGACTCGCGCGAATGATCTCCGCTCGCGGCATGGATTCCAGCAATCGATCCATCGCGGCCTGGACCCGGTCCAGGAATTCGCCGTCCTGAGACACCAGGATGGCCTGGGCCTGTTCGTCGTGTTCGGCCTGCGAGAAAAGGTCAGCCGCAATCCAGTCGGGATCGGTTTCGCCATCGCAGACCACGAGAATCTCCGAGGGGCCGGCGATCATGTCGATTCCCACCGTCCCGAATACCTCCCTCTTGGCAGCCGCAACGAAAATATTGCCCGGTCCAACGATCTTGTCGACCGCGGGAACGGTTTCCGTGCCGTAGGCCAGGGCAGCCACAGCCTGCGCGCCACCCAGGGTAAACACCCGGTCCACTCCAGCCACTGCCGCAGCCGCTAGCACAAGTTCGTTCAACTCGCCCCCGGGTGCAGGAACGACCATGACCAACAGCGGAACACCGGCGACTTTCGCCGGGATGGCATTCATCAAAACGGAGGACGGATACGCCGCCTTGCCGCCGGGCACGTACAGACCCACCGAATCCAGCGGTGTCACGCGCTGACCCAACACGGTGCCATCCGGGTCCTCGATCTGCCACCCCTCCAGCCGCTGCCGCTCGGCATACCTGCGGATGCGCGCCGCCGCGGTCTCCAGGGCTGCACGCTGCTCGGCGGGAATCCCGGCGAGCGCCTCGATCAAACGCCGAGAATCGATCTCCAGGTCGGCCGCGTGCGCCAAGGAGAGTCGGTCGAACCGCTCCGTGTATCGCAGCAGGGCCGCATCGCCCTCGGTGCGCACGGCCGCGAGAATTTCGTCGACGATCGCTCGCACGCCGTGATCGGCAACCGACTCCCAGGCAAGCAGGCCGTCCAGATCGGCCCAGAAGGTCTCTTCGCGGCTGTTCAACCGGTGAATGTCAGGCATCCCCTTCGTCTCCTCTGGCCAGCGGTTTGGATGCAGGTGCCCGGCTCAACCCTGCTGGCGACGCCGCACGGCCTCGGCCAGGATCTGCAGCGCCGCTTCCGAATCTTCCCAACCCATGCACGCGTCGGTAATGCTCTGTCCGTAAATCAGCGGCTTGCCCCGGACGATGTCCTGTCGCCCCGCGCGGAGGTGACTCTCGAGCATCACTCCGATGATGCGCCGGTCGCCGGCGCCCACCTGTTCCGCAACGGTCTTTGCCACGTCAGTCTGCCTGGACGGATCCTTCCGGCTGTTGGCATGGCTGCAGTCGACCATCACGACCTCGGGAAGTTCGGCCGCTTGCAACTGCGCGCAGGCCTGATCGATGCTCTCGGCATCGTAATTCGGTTGCCGACCGCCTCGGAGGATGATGTGGCAGTCCTCGTTTCCGGTCGTCGAGAAAATCGCCGACCGCCCGGCTTTGGTCACGGAGAGGAAATGATGCGGGCGGGAAGCCGAACGGATCGCATCGATCGCGATCTGGAGGCTGCCGTCGGTGGAATTCTTGAAGCCCACGGGGCAGGACAACCCGGATGCCAGTTCACGATGGACCTGACTCTCGGTGGTACGCGCGCCGATTGCGCCCCAGGCCACCAGATCCGCGATGTACTGCGGACTGATCAGGTCGAGATATTCCGTGGCCGCAGGCATGCTTCTGACGGCCAGATCCCGCAGCAACCCGCGCGCAACGCGCAGGCCTTTGTTGATGTGGAAACTATCGTCGAGTTCCGGATCGTTGATCAGACCCTTCCAGCCCACGGTGGTACGCGGCTTCTCGAAATACACGCGCATCACGATCTCGAGGGCATCCCCCAATTCACGCCGTAGCGTCCCCAGACGTTCCGCGTATTCGAGCGCCGCATCGACGTCATGAATCGAGCAGGGCCCCACGATCACCAGCAGCCGGTCGTCCTCGCCGTGCAGGATCTGGTGAATGGCCTCGCGGGCACGAAACACGGTTTCGGCAGCAGCGTCGGTGAGCGGAATCTCATCGCGCACGGTTTCGGGGGCAGAGACCTCCTGTATCCCCTTGATTCTCAGGTCGTCGGTTTGATGCGTCATGTTGGATCCGGAATGTCTACGGTGATGGCGCGGCTGCAGGGCGCAACGCCTCGATCAGTTGTTGGATACGTGTGTGCTGCATTTTCATCGCGGCCTTGTTGACCACGAGGCGTGAACTGATCTGCGCGATCAACTCGATGGGTGCGAGGCCGTTGGCTTTCAGGGTGTTGCCCGTGTCCACCAGATCCACGATGTAGTCCGACAACCCGACCAGCGGCGCGAGTTCCATCGATCCGTAGAGCTTGATGATCTCGACCTGCCGACCCTGCGCCGCAAAATAACGCTGGGTGACGTTCACGAACTTGGTCGCGATGCGCAGACGTTCGGCGCCGGGCGCATGGTTTGGGCGACCGGCAAGCATCAGGCGGCAGCGCGCGATCCCAAGATCCAGCGGCTCGTAGAGCCCAGCGCCACCGTGCTCCATCAGCACATCCTTGCCCGCCACACCCACCGCAGCCGCGCCATACTGGACATACGTGGGTACGTCGGTAGCGCGAACCACGACGATGTTCACGTCGGGGCGGCTGGTTCCAATGATCAGCTTGCGCGTCCGCGATGGATCCTCGGAGGGCACGATACCAGCGCGCGCCAGCAGAGGCAGGGTTTCGTCGAGGATACGACCCTTGGACAGGGCGACAGTAATGGTTCGGTCGACGCTCATCTCACATCGGCTCCCGGCGGATGGTCGCACCGATCTGGCTCAATTTCTCCTCGATACACTCGTACCCGCGGTCGATATGGTAGATGCGGTCCACGACCGTATCGCCTTCGGCAACGAGACCCGCGAGAATCAGGCTGGCCGAGGCACGGAGATCGGTCGCCATCACGGGCGCGCCGTAGAGACCACGCACGCCGGTCACGATCGCCGTGTTGCCCTCGATGCGAATGTCCGCACCCATCCGCTGCAACTCCTGCGCGTGCATGAAGCGATTCTCGAACACGGTCTCGATCACCGACCCGGTGCCGGTCCCCACGGTGTTCAGCGTCATCATCTGCGCCTGCATGTCGGTCGGAAACGCCGGAAAAGGCGCGGTGCGCAGATTGATGCACTTCGGGCGACGTCCGCGCATGTCGAGTTCGATCCAGTCCGGCCCGGTCTCGATATGCGCACCGGCCTCAACCAGCTTCAGGAGGACCGCGTCCAGCAGTTCCGGGCGCGTGTTCTTGGTGCGCACGTGGCCGCGGGTGACGGCTCCCGCAACCAGGTAGGTGCCGGTCTCGATCCGGTCGGGCATCACGTCATACTCGCAACCCGAGAGCCGTTCGACGCCAATCACCCGAATCGTGTCGGTACCCGCGCCCTCGATCTTGGCACCCATGCGGATCAGGCAGTTGGCCACATCCACGACCTCGGGCTCGCGCGCGGCGTTCTCGATCAGAGTCTCGCCGTCGGCGAGGGTCGCCGCCATCAGCAGGTTCTCAGTACCCGTCACGGTCACCTGGTCGAATACGATTCGCGCACCCTTGAGCCTCGAGGCGGTCGCACGGATGTAACCTGCCTCGACTTCGATCCTCGCGCCCATCGCCTCCAGGCCCTGCAAATGCAGGTTCACGGGACGGGACCCGATTGCACAACCACCGGGCAGCGATACTTCAGCCTCGCCGTAACGGGCCAGCAGCGGTCCAAGCACCAGTATGGAAGCCCGCATGGTCTTCACAAGATCATAGGGCGCCACCGCACGCGTCAGCGTGGTGGGGTCGACCTCGATACGCATGCGCTCGTTGACGGTCAGGGTCACACCCATCCGTCCGAGCAACTCCATCGTGGTCGTCACATCCTGCAGGTGCGGCACGTTGCCGATCACCATCGGGCTGTCGGCGAGCAGAGTCGCGGACAGAATCGGCAACACCGCATTCTTTGCGCCGGAGATCCAGACCTGCCCCTCCAGGGGACGGCCGCCGGTAACAATCAATTTATCCATTCATGATCCGTGACGACGGTTCTGAGCGCAGGGAAGCCGCTTGAGAATCCTTCAGTTTACCCGAAACAAGGCCCCATCGCCCTTGGAAGCGGGAGGTGTCGCCCAACGCAATCAGGAAGAAGGTTCCACCCCGAGAACCCCCTCCAGACGATAGAGTTCGATTAGGGGCTGCAGCTCATCGGTAACGCTTTCCAGGCACAACCGACCCCCGGCACGATTGTGCAGTCGGCAGAACTCGACCAGCAGCGCCACGCCAGCGCTATCGACACGCGTGGCGCCGGTCAGGTCAACGGTGGCCACGGGGGGCAAGCGGGAGAGCAAGGGGCGCGCACTGGACAGCACACCGGCGGCGGTGGCGAATGTGATCGACCCGGAAACCCGCAGGGTGGCACCCTCCAGGCTCAGGAGCGGGTCAGCCACCCGTTCCGTCCCCGTCGGAGGCCGCGTCATCGAGTGACTCTTCGATCAGCGAGCGGTCGCCCGCCTCCAACCTCAGGATCAGCGCATCGAGCCCGTCCCGGTTGATCTCGGTATTGAAATGGGTGCGGAAATTACCCACGAAACTGAGGCCCTCGGCCTCCACGTCGAAGACCTTCCACTCCCCTTCCACAGGTCGTAATCGGTAGTTCACGATCAGGTTGGGCTGCCCGCGGCCCAGTTCGATTTCGGTCGCCACCACCGCCATACGATCATCCTCGCGCGAACGCCGCGGAATCACCACCACGTTGTGCTCCAGATACTCGGCCAGCCGAACCCCGTACGCGTTGAGGAGCGTGTCGCGGAAAGCCACGGTAAACCGCTCGCGCTGCTCGCTGTCAGCATCCCGCCAGTGACGCGCCAGGATCAGCCGCGCCATGCCGTCGATGTCGACCAACGGAAACACCTCCCGCTCGATCACTTCGAGCACGAACGCGGGGTCGTTCTCGGCACGGGCCTGATCCGCACGCAGCGTCTCCAGAACGCTATTGATCGCATTCTCCACAAGCTGAATGGACTGCGCGGCCTGTAGCGGAACCGCGGCCAGCATAAGCACAAGCGCGAGAATCCACCCGGGCCACGCTGCAACGCGAAGTCTCTTCATACCTGCCACCTTGCTTCTCGTGTGATCGATCTCATTGCTACGGACCCTCAATCAGCGGACATGTTCGTGAGGAATCTGCCAATCATGTTTTCCAACACCAGCGCGGATTGCGTGAACAGCATCTCGTCCCCCGCCTGCAACATCTCGAAGTCGCCGCCGGGTTCGAGACCAATATACTGTTCCCCAAGTAAACCGGCGGTGAATATGCTGGCCTGAGTGTCCGCGGGCAGATGATCATGGGCGGACTGAATCGCCAGCGTGACCCGAGCCTGAAAGCGCTCGGGATCGTAGGCGATATCGGCGACACGACCGACGCGGACACCCGAAACCGTGATCGGAGCCCGGACCTTGAGCCCGCCGATGTTGTCGAAATAGGCCAGCACTTCGTAGGTGTCGCGGTCCCGGTATTCCGCGATGTTACTCACCTGAATCGCCAGGTAGAACAGCGCCGCAATACCCAGCAGAACGAACAGGCCCACGGACACTTCCAGAAAACGCTGCTTCATCGGGCATCCCCTCTGCTTAAAGATCGCCGAACATCAGGCCGGTCAAAATGAAATCCAGGCCGAGGACGGCCAGGGCAGACACCACCACCGTCTGCGTGGTGGCCCGCGAAATCCCCTCGGAGGTGGGCTCGGCATCGAATCCCTGGAACACCGCGATCCAGGTCACGACGAACCCGAACACGACGCTCTTGATGACCCCCGAGACCACGTCCTCACGCCAGTCCGTAACGGCCTGCATCTGGGAAAAATAGGACCCGCTGTCGACCCCCAGCAACCCGACCCCCACCAGATACCCACCGACCACGCCGACCGCGCTGAACAGCGCCGCGAGTAGCGGCATGGACACGAACCCGGCGAAAAAACGCGGCGCGAACACGCGCCGATAGGGGTCGACCGCCATCATTTCCATCGCGGACAACTGTTCGGTCGCTTTCATCAGGCCGATCTCCGCTGTCAATGCGGAACCGGCGCGGCCGGCAAACAGCAATGCGGTCACGACGGGCCCCAACTCGCGCACCAGCGACAATGCGACGACGCCCCCGAGCGCCTCAGCGGCACCGAAGTTCACCAGCGTGATGTACCCCTGGTAGCCCAGCACCATGCCCACGAAAAGACCGGACACCACGATGATCAGGAGCGAGCGGACCCCCACCGAGTAGAGTTCGGCCACGGTCAGCGAGAACCGGCGCAGCACTGCATCCTGACTGAGAAGCACACGCGCGAGAAACATCGACGCGCGCCCGAGGACCGCGAACCAGCCCAACCCTGCGCGCCCGAGACCGGCCAGAAAATCCATCATGTCCGGGATTCCTTCCCGCCCAGCAGATCATCCCGATAGGGGGTCCCGGGATAGTGAAAAGGCACGGGCCCGTCCGGCCGCCCCTCCAGGAACTGACTGGTCCACTCGGATGCGCGGCCACGCACTTCGTCCACTGTCCCCCGGTCCACGACCCGACCCTCGGCGAGCAGCACGACCTGATCGGAGATTGCCATCGCCTCGACCACGTCGTGGGTGACCAGAACGCTGGTCAGACCAAGGGTCTGATTGGTGCGGCGGATCAGGGTCACGATCTGGCCCATCGTAATCGGGTCGAGTCCGGCAAAGGGCTCGTCGTACATGATCATCTGAGGATCCAGCGCGATGGCGCGCGCGAGCGCAACCCGCCGGGCCATACCCCCGGAAAGCTGCGAGGGATCGAGATCCCGCGCCGCGCGCAGACCGACGGCTTCGAGCTTCATCAGCACCAGATGGCGAATGAGCTCCTCGGGCAGGTCCGTGTGCTCGCGCAGCGGAAACGCCACGTTGTCAAAAACGTTGAAGTCACTGAGCAAAGCGCCCGTCTGAAAGAGCATGCCCATGCGCTTGCGCAGATTATAGAGGCCGCGCCTCGAGAGCCGTGCGACCTCGAGGCCATCCACCCAGATCCGACCACTGGTCGGGCGCAACTGGCCCCCGATCAGGCGCAGCAGAGTGGTCTTGCCGGTACCACTGGGACCCATCACCGTGGTGATGCGCCCGCGCGGCACCGTCATCGAGAGACCCTCGAAAACGGTTGTCCGGCCACGCCGGAAAGCGAGATCCTCGATCACCACATGCGGGGTGTCGTCGACCGGTTCCCTGGACACGTGCATTGAATTCCTGATCACTGGGATGGGGCAGTCTGAGATGGAGGCAGAGCAACGTCAACCGGACCAACGGGCCCGGGAAACCGGAACCCCGGGATTTCAATCAGCTCAGACCGGCCAGACGGAGCATGGTTTCCGCCTCTTCCAACTCCTCCGGACCACACCTCAGGAAGAGTGGCTGACTGCGGTCCGGCATCGTACGCGCCAGCGTCTCCAGCAGCTCCCGCCGATGTCGCAGCGAGAGCCCCGGCTGCGGTTCAACGACCAGCACCGAGCCCGCCTTTCCAACGTAAGCCGCCACGCCGCGGGCACCCGGCATGGGGGGGAATGGCGCACCGGTGAACGCGTACGCACTCAACCCTGGGTCCACCGGAAGGTCATCGTGATCGAGCAGAAAGCCGCCCAGCCGCGTTCCCAGCGCCTCCGCGAGTGCCTGCATGGCGGAGTTCGCCCTGCGCACGGACGACGGAACCTCGAAATACAGGCTCAGATCCTCGGGAACTTCGTCGAGCCAAACCTGATCGGACACGTGCCGCGCCCAGTGCAGTGACGGCACGAGCAGATCCTTCCAGTACTGGGCGTAATAGGGTAGCCGCCAGTCTTCGGGAAGCCCCTCCGGATAGAACGCCCTCCAGGCCGCCGATGTGTCATCCCAAACAGCACCCAGGCGCAGGGTTGCGCCGCCCGGTTCTCGATTCATGAATGCCTCCGTTTCAACCCGAGCCTACGCCACACGCCCGACTGTAATGGCCTGCGCCACTCCCGGCGATGAAAAAGCGAGCCACGGAAAACACGGAAACACACGGAAAGAACCTGGATTCCCTTCGTTTCCCATAATGTCCGTGTCCTTCCATGTTTTCCGTGGCTGGTTTTTCACGTTAACCGTGGGCCAAACGTCATGCTAAAGGGGTCCCTTTCCGTCCGGAAGCCCTCGCCGCGGGCGTGAGACGCCCGGCGGGATTAGGCTTTACACTTGCCGCCTTTCCCATCCAGGTCTTTCCGCACATGTGGCTGCCTTCCCTCGCGATCATCGCTGGGCTTGCCGTACTCGCCTGGAGCGCCGACCGCTTCGTCCTGGGGGCCGCCGGGCTTGCCCGGACCCTGGGAGTGACCCCGCTGCTGATCGGATTGACCGTCGTCGCGTTCGGCACCTCCGCCCCGGAGATCATCATTTCCGTGCTGGCCTCGCTGCAAGGCAGCCCCGCCTTGGCCGTGGGCAACGCGATCGGCTCCAATATCGCCAATATCGGTCTCGTTCTCGGCGTGGCGGCGCTGATCGCTCCACTCACCGTCGCATCGACGATCCTGCGGCGTGAACTTCCCATCCTGCTGGTCGTCACCGTGCTGGGTTTACTGCTGTTGGCGGACGGCGTTCTGGGCGTACGCGACGGCCTGGTTCTGCTTGCGGGTCTCCTGATCCTCACCGTCTGGCTGGTCCGGCAGGGGATAACACAGAACGACGAGACCAATCCGCTCGCAGTCGAGGTGGAGCAGTCGCTGCCGCCCGGACTCACCCTTTCCAGAGCCATCTTCTGGCTGCTGCTCGGCCTGGTACTGCTTTTGCTGAGTTCCCGCACGCTGGTGTGGGGCGCGGTGGAAATCGCCCAGACGCTGGGCGTGAGTGAACTCGTGATCGGCCTCACCATCGTCGCGATCGGAACGTCCCTGCCCGAACTCGCAGCCTCGGTGGCTGCGGCCCTGAAGGGCGAAAATGATCTGGCCATCGGGAACATCGTCGGGTCCAACCTGTTCAATCTCCTGTGCGTTCTGGCGATTCCCGGGATACTCGCACCCGCCGCGGTGGAAAACGAAGTCCTCTTGCGGGATTATCCGCTGATGCTCGGCTTGACCCTGCTGCTCTTCATTCTTGCGCTGACCCGGGGCCGCAAGGACGGCCAGATCCGACGCTGGCAGGGCGCGCTGCTGCTCAGCCTGTTCGCAGGCTACCTGGTTCTATTGGGATGGATGGCCGTTTCATGATGAAGCTGAACCCTGAGAACACGCGAAGCCTGGCACTGGCCGTCCTGGAGACCGAGGCCAGTTCCGTCGCGGCACTGACGCAGCGTATCGATGCGGCTTTTCTGTCGGCCTGCCAGTTCATCCTCGACTGCCGGGGACGGGTCGTCGTACTGGGTATGGGAAAGTCAGGCCATATCGGGGGCAAGCTGGCCGCGACCCTGGCGTCCACGGGAACCCCGGCGTTCTTTGTCCACCCTGGCGAGGCCAGCCACGGAGATCTGGGCATGATCACGCGGGAGGATGCGGTGATCGCGTTGTCGAATTCGGGGGAAACCGACGAAATCCTGACCATCCTGCCGCTCATCCGTCGCCTGGGCGTCCCCCTGATCGCGCTGACTGGCAATCCCGGTTCCCGCCTGGCGCGCGAGGCCAGCGCGCATATTGACGTTAGCGTGGAACGCGAAGCCTGCCCCCTTGGGCTGGCGCCCACTTCCAGCACCACGGCAACACTGGCGATGGGCGACGCTCTGGCCATTGCGGTACTCGATGCGCGGGGCTTCACCGCCGACGATTTCGCCCGTTCCCATCCCGGGGGGCGCCTCGGACGCCGCCTGTTGATCCACGTCGCGGACATCATGCGGACAGGTGAGGCCATTCCCTGCATCCATTCCGAAGCCCTGTTGCGCGATGCGCTGTTCGAGATCTCCAGAAAAGGACTCGGCATGGTGATCATTTCCGACGCGGTCAGGGTGCAGGGAATCTTCACCGATGGTGACCTGCGTCGCGCTCTGGATCGCGGCCTGGACATCCACCATCTGACCATCGGCGAGGTGATGACATCCGGTGGTTTCACGGCACGTCCCAACTGGCTCGCGGTCGAAGCCCTGGAGATGATGGAAAATCACCAAATCAACGCTTTGCCGGTCGTCGATGAGGACGAGCGACTGGTCGGGGCCATCAATATGCACGACCTGCTCCACGCGGGGGTGGCCTGATGCCGCTGGCACCGGGCGATCTGCTCAAGCGGCAGCAAGGTATCCGCCTGCTGATCCTGGACGTCGACGGCGTATTGACCGATGGCAGCCTGTTTCTCGGGGATGCCGGAGAACAGTACAAGGCATTCAGCAGCCGGGATGGCCACGGGATCCGAATGGCCCAGGACGGTGGCCTGGAAGTGGCGGTACTGACCGGGCGAAACTCCGAGGTGGTGGCTCATCGGATGCGTGATCTGGGTGTGCGGCACATCATGCAGGGTCGGCGCGACAAGGGTCTGGCGGTCGAGGAACTCCTGAAACGGTCCGGCTTCACCGCCTTGGAATCGGCGTTTGCCGGTGATGACGTCGTCGACCTGCCCGCCATGCGCCGTGTGGGCCTCGGGATCGCCGTTGCGGATGCCCATCCCCTGGTGCTGGAGCACGCCGACTGGCAGACGCGTGCGGGTGGCGGACACGGAGCCGTGCGGGAAATCTGTGAGGAATTGCTGGGCGCCCAACAGCAGCTCGAAGGGATTCTGCGTGTCTATCTGGAATCCTGAGCGGAAACGCCGGTCGCGCGATCTCCTGCTGGCGACACTCGTGGCGCTACCGCCCGCCCTGGCTGCCGAGGGTATGGCCACGCTGGACATCGAACAGTTCACGCTTCGAATCACCGACGAGACCGGAACGATCAGTCACGTGCTGCGCGGGGACCGCCTGCAGCAGTTCGACCCCCTCGGTTACCAGCGAACGGATAACCCGCGGCTGGAATTGCGGGTAGACGGTGCAGTCGACTGGATCTGGACCGCTCCGCTCGCCCTGCACTACCCTGTGGAACAACGGCTGGAACTTCTGGGACTGACCGAAGGGGTTCGGTCGGCCCGCCCCGGGCGCGCTCGAAGCCGGATCGACACCTCCGATGTCACCATTAACACGGAGACCCAGGAGGTCTCCACCGAAGCACGGGCAACGAGAGTGGAGCCCGGGTTGTTCATGACCGGGATCGGGATGCACGCGGACCTGCCTGCGGATACGATCGAACTCCACCGCGATGTCCGAACGGTCTATTCTTCGCAAGGCGAACAGGAATGACGAGATGACTGACTCCTCACGAAACGGCACCGCGCGCAAATGGTCCACCCGCGCCAGCGCACTGCTCTTCAGCCTGGCGCTGGCCCTCCCACCGCTGGTGCTGCACGCGCAGCCTCGCCCGGGAATACCCGTCAACATCCAGGCGGACAATGCACAGATGGACGACCGCACCGGGGTCGCTGTGTATCGCGGAGACGTGGTGGTGACGCATGGCGACATGACCCTGTGGGCCGACCAGATCACCATCCACACCGAGGATCGACGTCCGGTACGCATCGAGGCCGAAGGCAACCCCGCTCGGGTCGAATCTCCCGACCTGTCGCAACGGCAACGCATCGCCACGGCTCGGAACATGGAATACACCTTCGATGACGAGGTTCTGGTCCTCCTGCGCGATGCACGTATCCAGACCGCCACCGAGGATACCCGGGGCGACCGCATCCGTTATGACCTGATCAACGATGTCGTACGGGTTGAAGGTCGTGAAGGTGAACGGGTGCAGATCACCATCCAGCCTCGCGAGGAGTGATGCCGACGCAGCACAGACTCGTACCCGTCGAGGAAATACAGGATCCGGGGGATTTCCGCGCCCTCGAGGGGAGCCTGATCGGCCGGGGGCTCACCAAACGGTATGGCAAGCGTACCGTCCTCGACCGCGTGGACGTCGATCTCACGCGGGGCGAGGTGGTCGGTCTACTGGGTCCCAATGGCGCGGGCAAGACCACCTGCTTCTACATCCTGGTCGGGTTGATTCAGGCCGATGCCGGACGCATCGAACTCCTTGATCAGGACGTCACCGTGGCGCCCGTGCACAGGCGCGCGCGTCTCGGTCTCGGTTATCTGCCACAGGAGGCTTCCATCTTCCGCCGCCTCTCCGTCTGGCAGAATCTGATGGGCGTGCTCGAACTGCGCTCCGACCTGGACGCCACGGGACGCCGTGAAACCGCAAATGCCCTGATCGAAGAGTTCCAGCTCGAGACGGTACGCGAAAGCCCGGGGATCGCACTCTCGGGCGGAGAA
>SLNI01000133.1 GCA_007133115.1 Thioalkalivibrio sp.
CCGGTGGTGGGTTCGTCCAGGATCACCAGCTCCGGTTCGTTGATCAGGGCCCGCGCCAGGGTGAGCCGGCGCTTCATGCCACCGGACAGTGCGCTGATCCGGGATCGGCGCCGGTTTTCCAGGTTCGCCTGTTCGAGCAGTTCATCGACACGGTTCCCCAAGGCCGCGCGGCTTAACCCGAAATAGGAGGCGTAGGTGAGGAGATTCTCCTCCACGGTGAAATCGGGATCCAGGGTGTCGAACTGGGGTACGACACCGAGCCGCGACGAGATCTCGCGTTCGCAGGCGGGCATCGGGCGCCCGAGTATGTTCACCGTTCCCGCATCGATGGGTGTGAGACCGAGCAGCATGCGCAGGGTCGTGGTCTTGCCCGCGCCGTTGGGACCCAGCAAGCCGAAAAACTCGCCGGCGGGGATCGTCAGGTCGATTCCGTCGACCACGGCATGGTGATCGTAGAACTTGCGCAGACCGCGGATTTCGATGGCCTGCAATGCGCTCTCGGCGGGTTCAGGAATCATGGGTGGAGCGGGCAAGGAGCGTCATCGGTACATCCGGAGGGAGGATCGTTTGGTCGCCGGAGCGGTCACGCAGTAGCATACGGGACTGGCCCACCGGCGGCACGCACGTCGCCGGCGAGCATTGGAGGCGTGGCGGCCGTGGGTAGTTCGCGTACATGAAACGAATCATCATTCTCGGGGCGGGGCAGGTCGGACATACCCTGGCTGACGCATTGAGTGCGGATGGTCACGCGATCACAGTAGTCGATATGGATGCCGGTCGGCTTCAGGACCTGCGCGCGGAACTCAATGTGGCGACGGTACAGGGTTTTGCCGCGCATCCGCCGGTGCTCAAGAAAGCGGGCGCTCCCGATGCCGAAATGCTGATCGCGGTCACCGATTCGGACGAAGTGAACATGATGGCCTGTCAGGTGGCGGCCACCCTGTTCAACGTCGGTACCCGCATCGCACGTGCCCGGGCCCGCGACTACCACCGGTTTCCCAGGCTGTTCGCGCGCGACGCCGTGCCGGTGGACCTCCTGATCTCCCCGGAAGAGACGGTGACCAGCCAGATCCACCGCCTGATTGAACACCCGGGCGCGTTGCAGGTGCTGGATTTCGCGGAGGGGCGGGTATCGCTGGTCGCGGTACGTGCCTACTACGGGGGTCCGCTGGTGGGGCGTGAACTGCGTACGCTGCGGGGATCCCGGCCCGGGATCCAGACGCGCGTGGCGGCGATCTTCAGGCGCGATCGGCCGCTCGATCCCGACGGCGACACGGTGATTGAGGTGGACGACGAGGTGTTTTTCGTCGCATCGAAGAAGAACATACGCGCGGTGACGGGCGAACTGCGGCACCTCGAGCGCCCGTACTACCGCGTGATCATCGCCGGCGGCGGGAATATCGGACGCCGCCTGGCCGAGACCCTGGCGGAGGATTACCGGGTCAAGATCCTGGAGCGGGATCCGCGCCGCGCACAGCTGCTCGCCAGCGAGTTGCCCAACGACGTTCTGGTGCTCGAGGGGAGCGCGGCGGACGACCGTTTCCTTGAGGAGATCGACACGGATCACGCCGACGTATTCTGCGCGGTGACCAACGACGACCAGGCGAACATCGTGTCGGGAATGCTGGCCAAGCGCCGCGGGGTACGCAAGGTCATCAGTCTCATCAACCGGCCGAGCTATGTGGATCTGGTGCAAAGCGGCTCGATCGATATCGCGATCTCTCCTCAGCTGGCGACCGTGGCCGAGCTTCTGGCCAAGGTACGCGAAGGGGGAACGGCGACCGTGCATACGTTGCGACGAGGGGCGGCCGAGGCGATCGAAACGGTGGTGCACGGAGACGCGATGACCTCACAGGTGGTCAATCGCCGTATCGATGAACTGCACTTGCCCCACGGGACGACCATGGGCGCACTGGTGCGCGGCGAAGAGGTCATCATTCCTCACCATGACACGGTCGTGAACGCTGGGGATCACGCGATCCTGTTTCTCACCGATCGTTCGCGCGTGTCCGAAGTCCAGCGCCTGTTCCAGCCCAGCCCGCTGTTTTTCTGACCCGATGACGAACGCGGGCGAACGATGTTCCAGCTAGCGACCACGCTCCGCCTGCTCGGCATCCTGGTTGCGCTGTTCAGCCTGACGATGCTGCCTCCCGCCGTGGTCGGGCTGATCTACGGGGAACAGAGCCAATGGGTGTTTCTGCAGGCCTTCGGCATCCTGTTCGGGATCGGGGTGTTGATCTGGGCGCCGTTTGCCCGGGCGCGTGGCGATCTGCAGATACGCGACGGATTCGTGGTGGTGGTGATGTTCTGGCTTGTACTGGGACTGTTCGGCGCGTTGCCCCTGTACCTGGACCCCCTGCTCCACATCTCCGTCACCGACGCGGTATTCGAGTCGATGTCGGGGCTCACCACGACCGGCTCGACGGTCATCGTCGGTCTCGATGACCTGCCGCGGGCGATCCTCTGGTACCGGCAGCAGCTGCAGTGGCTCGGCGGGATGGGCATCATCGTGCTGGCGGTCGCCATTCTTCCCCTGCTGGGGATCGGCGGCATGCAGCTCTACCGGGCGGAGATGCCAGGCCCCCTCAAGGACAACAAGCTGGCGCCGCGCATCGCCGAGACCGCGCGCAACCTGTGGCTCGTCTATGTGGGGCTCACCGTTGCGTGCGCGCTTGCCTACTGGGCCGCGGGCATGGACACGTTCGATGCCATCGCCCATTCGTTCACGACGGTCGCCATCGGGGGGTTTTCCACCTATGACGCCAGTATCGGGCATTTCGACAGCGCCGCGATCGAGTCGGTCGCGATCGTGTTCATGTTGCTGGGGGGCATGAATTTCGCGTTGCATTTCCTGGCGTTCAGCCGCGCGAATTTCCGCACCTACCTGAATGATGAGGAAGTCCGTTTCTACCTGATCCTGCTCGGGATCGGCGCGGCCATCGCGGCCGCCTATCTTCTGTATTCGGGTGTCGCCGGGGGCCTTTCGGACGCGCTGCGCAAGGGCATTTTCCACGCGGTGTCGATCGGCACGACCACGGGCTATGCGACGACTGAATTTTATCTTTGGCCCGGTTTTCTGCCGGTGATGCTGGTGTTTCTGTCGTTCGTCGGCGGCTGTACAGCGTCCACCGGAGGCGGCATGAAGGTGATCCGGGTCCTGTTGCTGGGCAAACAGGGGCTTCGGGAGATTCAGCGCCTGATCCATCCGCACGCGCACATCGCCGTCAAGGTCAATGGCCGCGTCATGCCGGACCGAGTGGTCGAGGCGGTCTGGGGGTTCATGGCGGCCTACGTGCTGGCCTTTGCGGTCATGACCCTGCTGCTGATGGCGTCCGGCCTGGATCAGGTCACCGCGTTCTCGTCGGTGGCCGCAACGTTGAACAACCTGGGCCCGGGGTTGGGAGACGTCGGTCCCAACTTCGCCGGCATCAACGATTTCAGCAAATGGGTCCTGGTGTTTTCGATGCTTCTTGGACGGCTGGAGATCTTCACGGTGCTGGTGCTGCTCTCGCCGGCCTTCTGGCGCCGCTGAACCCGCGCAGCAAGGCGATCCGGAGGGGCAGGCGGCCATCGTTGATCCTGCCGCGCGTTTACAGCGCCTGAGGGCCTGCGGCCGGCGTGTCCTGAGCGGATTGGACACCGGGGCATATCCGGTATGATCCGGAGCATGGACTGGACCCATCAGGTCATCTTCTTCGGCGCATTGGTGATCCTGGGCAGCATCCTGGCCAGCGTGGTGACGTCGCGCCTCGGCGTTCCCCTTCTGCTGGTATTCCTCGGGATCGGCATGCTGCTGGGTGCGGAAGGTCCCGGAGGCATCGTCTTCGAAAACATTCCGTTGGCGCACCTGATCGGTTCGGCCGCGCTTGGGGTGATCCTGTTCGACGGCGGTATGCGCACCCCCATCCGCAACTTTCGGATCGCGCTCAAACCGGCCCTGGGATTGGCTACGCTGGGTGTGGTCGTCACATCGGGATTGACCGGGCTGTTCGCCTACTGGTGGCTGCAGCTTTCCTGGCTGGAGTCGCTGCTGCTGGGCGCGATCGTGGGCTCGACCGACGCGGCCGCCGTATTCTCCCTGTTGCATTCGCGGGGACTGCAGCTGAAAAGCCGGGTGGGAGCGACCCTCGAGATCGAGTCGGGCAGCAACGATCCGATGGCCATCTTTCTGACCATCGTGCTGATCGAGATGCTTCTTCGGCCCGAGGCAACCTACGGCCTGGTCTTCGCATTCGAATTCGTCCGGCAGATCGGATTGGGGGCGATTCTCGGACTTGTGGGTGGTTTCGCGTTGCTGCGCCTGATCAATCGCCTGCCGCTGACCCCGGGTTTCTACCCCTTGGCGGCGCTGGCGGGAGCGATGCTCCTGTTCGGACTGACCGGCCTGATCGGCGGCAGTGGGTTTCTCGCGGTGTATCTCGCCGGCCTGGTGCTGGGAAACCGGCCGCTGGAGGCGGGACAGAACATCAAGCGTTTTCATGATGGCATTGCGTCGCTGTCCCAGATCGGCATGTTCCTGATGCTGGGCGTGCTTGTCACGCCCTCGGAGTTGCTTCCCGTGGCCCTGGATGCCGGGCTGCTTGCCGGCGTGCTGATCCTGGTCGCGCGGCCGCTTGCAGTGGCCCTGTGCCTGCTGCCATTTCATTTTCCCTGGCGCGAGCAGGTTTTCGTCGGGTGGGTCGGTCTGCGCGGTGCCGTGCCCATCATTCTGGCGCTGTTTCCATTGCTGGCGGGACTCGAACTCGCCGGGTATTTCTTCCACGTCGTCTTCTTCGTGGTGCTGATTTCACTTCTGGTCCAGGGATCCACCATCACGCTGTTCGCGCGTTGGCTCAAGCTGGAGTTGCCGCCCACAGCGACGCGGGTACAGCGCACCGAACTGGATATTCCCGGGCAGCAGGAAATGGAACTGGTCGGCTACACGCTTGCGGAGAACACGCCGGTCGTGCAGGAGGCCTGGTCCAACTTCCGGCTGCCATCCAGCGCCCGGTTCGTTGCCCACCTCCGTGCCGGTAGGCTTCTGGAGACACTTGAGATTCTCGATCTGCGCGCCAGGGACCATCTGTATTTCATGATTGCGCCGGAAGATCTTCCCGATCTGGACCGATTGTTCCTCGCGACCGAGGTGCCCGAGCGTTTGAGCGAACGGAGCGTGTTCGGGGAGTTCACGCTCAATGGCAATGCCCAGGTCGGTGCGGTGGCCATGGCGTACGGGGCTTCGGTTCCCGAGGAGGAAGCGGCGCAGACGCTCGAGGCTTTCCTGCGCGCGCGCCTGGTCGCGGAGCCTGTCGTCGGCGACGCCGTCGAACTCGATCGCTTGCGTTTCGTGGTAAGGGAAATGAGCGGTGCCCGAATCACCCGGGTGGGCCTCAAGCTGCTGTAAATGTCGAGGGTCGACCCGTTCGGAGTAAGAATGCTGCGAAGGCTGGATCCCGCTGCCGGTCCACGGGTGTTCCGTGGAGGGGACACCACTCCGTTATAGTGGGCCCTTCGAGGCGACCCGAGGGTGGCCTGAATAATGTTACAATATAACAACGAATGATCGATTCTTGAAGTTTTCGAAAGAGACCAAGTCACGCATGTTCACCTATATCGACCCCACCGTACGCACCCGACTCCTGGCTCAGGGAAATCTGACCCGCATCACCGCCGAAGGGGCCGTCATCGACGCGACATCGGCCGGGGTAGCGTCGCATCCGGCACTCGA
>SLNI01000067.1 GCA_007133115.1 Thioalkalivibrio sp.
GCCTTCGAGCCTTATGTCAACGAGGCCAAGAGGTTGGACGAGGGCGCGGTTTCCGTGTATCTGAGCGCGGCCAAGACCATCCTCGCAACGGGCAATCCAGCCGAGGCGATGGTTTACCAGCGCCGCGTGGCGGAGCCCCTGAGCGTGGCCGACGTCGAACGCAGCCTGGCACGCGCGGCCGAGGAGTTGCGGCTCATGTCGCTGGGGGCGCTGAACGTGGACCGGCAAATCAGCGAACGTACCGGCCGCAGTTTCCCGCTTCAGAAAATCTATCTATTCTGTGATCCGCAACTGGCCTCCGAACTCATCCGTCACGACCCCGCGATGGGGGCATTTCTCCCCTGCAGGATCGTATTGCAGCAGGATGAGAGGGGTGCACTCTGGTTGATGACACCCAATCTCGAGCCATTGCTGCGTGGTGGCCGCCCCCTGCCAGTGGCCTTGCAGGAGCGCGCGCGGGATCTGCAGTCCCAACTTCGAAAGATCGTCGACGAGGCCGCGGGGGATGAGGGATCCCCGGACGGCGTTGTCCCAGCCGTTCCTTCTTTCTCTGGAAATACATGATGAACGATTTCAATCATCCCACCGATGCACGGCACATGGATACGGACGAGTACGATGTCCGTTCCCGGCGCTTGCAGCTCATCGTCTACTCGGCGCTGGTCGCCTTCGTGGTCCTGGCAGTCTACGGGTTCTGGCTCATCACGAGCCTGACCCGCGACGTCAGCCGACTGGCCATCGAGATGTCTTCGATGACCCGAACCATCGACCGTGAAATGGCGGTGATGGCCGCGAAAATGGGGGATATCGATACCAACATGGTGGCCATCAATCACAATGTCGCGGACATGGCCCGCGATGTCGGGATCATGACCACCAGCATCCGCTCCATGGCAACCGATACCACGACCATGGCGGGCTCGACCCTCAATATGCAGCGCGACATGTGGAGCCTGAACCGAAACGTATCCGGTCCGCTCGGCATGATGAACAGTTTTAATCCGTTTGGTGGCAACGGTGGTCCGTTTCCGGGTTCGCCAGCCCCCTACTATCCGCACCACCAGGTTGGCCGCTGAGGCGGCTGATTCCCTCACCCCAGCCTCGGAGGCCGCATGTTCAATCGTCCCGGTACCCGCGTGAGCCAGCAGTTGAACCTCCTCAGCACACGTCTGGCGGAGGAGAACCCGGCGCTGGAGGGCGTTTTGAGCCCGTTCCAGGCCATCGACCGCATCGGGTATGCGGCAGGCTTGCTCGAGCCGGGCGAAGAATCCTACGCCTTCACGATTTCGTGGTGGCCGATGATCGCGATCCTGGGCACCTTCTCCGCAGGTAAATCGACGTTCATCAACGAGTACATTGGTCACAAGGTGCAGCGCAGCGGCAGTCAGGCGGTGGACGATCGTTTTACCGTTATCAGCTACGGCAGTACGGACACGGTCAAGGAACTGCCTGGGCTCGCGCTCGATGGCGACCCGCGCTTCCCCTTCTACCGCGTCAGCGACGAGATCGAGCGTCTCGGTGATGGAGGCGGGCGGACGGTCGATCACTTCCTGTCCATGAAAACGGTTCAGTCCGAGCGTCTCCGCGGCCGTATCCTGATCGACTCCCCGGGATTCGACGCCGATGAACAGCGTACAACCATCCTGCAACTGACCGACCACATCATCGATCTTTCCGATCTGGTCCTGGTCTTCTTCGATGCACGCCATCCGGAACCGGGGGCCATGCGGGACACGCTGGAACATCTGGTGAACCGCGTTGCCGCCCGGAACGATTTCACCAAGCTGGTCTTCGTGCTCAACCAGATCGATACCACCTGGCGCGAGGATAATCTGGAGGAAGTGGTGTCGGCGTGGCAGCGTGCCGTCGTCCGCCAGGGGAACGCCACCGGGCGCTTCTACTGCATCTACAATGAAAGTGCCGCGGTGGAGATCGGCGACCCGCAGGTGCGTGCGCGGTACGAGCAGAAGGCGTCCCGGGATCGGGAGGAAATCCACGCGAAGATCTCCGAGATCAGTTCCTCGCGTTCCTACCGCATCGTCGGGGCTATGCAGGCGATTGCGGAATCCATCGAGATGGATGCCGTCCCCGCGCTGACCGAGGCGATGCACAAGTGGCGTCGCCGTGTGCTTCAGGCGGATGTAGTGCTCATGGCCCTGTTCCTCGCTGCGGTGATCTATGGAGCGCAACTGTTGACCGGAGGCTTCAGCGCCTGGTTCGATGGCCGACTGTTTCAGGCGGTAGAGGCGCGCCCATGGGTATCCGGCGTGGTGCTGATTCTGTTGGTGGCATTTCTGCTGGGCATCCATTTCTTCAATCGCGGCTGGGTGGCCCGGCGCGTGGAACGCGGCCTTCCCCAGGAAACCGCGACCGGAAACTGGCGTGCCGCTTTTCGCAAGAACACGGTGATCTGGCGTTCGGTGTTCCGGAAGTCGCCGGTCGGGCTGGGTCGAGGTGCGGTGCGGCAGCTGCACAAACTTCGCGAACAGGCCGAGGCGTACGTGCAGCGACTGAACAACCAGTTCATGGATACGGGCCCGAGCCAACCCGCAGGTCGTGCGGACGACGCGAATCCGGAGACTTCGCGGTCTCCCGAGGGCGCGGGTCCAAAGACCCAAGCTTGACGGGAATGCGAAAGGCGAGTGCAATGCAGGGTTTCGGAACCGAGGCCAGACCGGCCCGGGAGAGGTGAAATGACAATTCTGGCATGGATCATGTTCGTTCTGGCGATGGTATTGGTGCCCGTTTCAGTATGGGCCAGCCTTGCCGCGCTGGGAATTTGCGCAGGGTGCGCAATGGTCAGGGACTGGCGTCGCGACCGTCAGCTGCAGACGCCGCCCGAAAAGAGCGCCTGAATTGCGCCCGGCCGATTGTGACCGGGTGTTCTGGAACGAAAAGAGGGCCGGTGGCAGAAATCCTGGCTACGGCGTGGCCTCGGGCTTCGTGGCAACCGGCGAGTCCTGAATAGCTAGGCGATCGCCCCTTGGGCGTTCAGCCTCGTAAAAATAGCAACTAGTTGGGGAATATGATCATGAGTGATACGAAGAAACTGGCCATCATCGCGACCAAGGGCAGTCTGGACTGGGGCTACCCCCCGTTCATCCTGGCCTCCACCGCCGCGGCACTGGGCTACGACGTCGAAGTCTTTTTCACCTTTTACGGCTTGCAATTGCTGAAGAAGAAGCTGGATCTTCAGGTCAGTTCCCTGGGGAACCCGGGGATGCCGATGCCGATGCCGGTGCCCGTTCTGCTGCAGGCGTTGCCGGGCATGCAGAAGATGATGACTGTGATGATGAAGCAGAAGATGAAGGCGAAGGGTGTCGCGAGTCTCGAGGATCTGCGCGAGTTGTGCCTGGAGGCCGAGGTGCGCATGATCGCCTGCCAGATGACGGTCGATCTCTTTGAAATGGACACCAGTGAGTTCATCGATGGCGTCGAGTACGCGGGCGCCGCAGCCTTCTTCGAGTTCGCCGGCGAGTCCGATATCTGTCTGTTCATCTGACCGGTAAAGGATCCCGAACGCCCCGCACGGCACGCGCCATGCGGGGCGTTTCTCATTGGGCCTCACGCTGATGCCACTCACTCTCATGGCCAACAGCCACCCTGAACGATGAAAAGCCGAGCCACGGAAAACACGGACAGACACGGACAAGGGGTGTGATCTGCTTCATTTTCCGTGATTTCCGTGTGATTCCGTGGCTGGTTTTTCACGCTAACGGGTAAGCGCGGGTTGGAGCGGCCTCTGGATGCGGTCCAGTCTCAGCCGAAGTCCCGGGACCGGATGTCCAGTTCGCCCAGCCAGGCGCTCCGATCGCGCAGGTGCTGCGCGATCAGGTGGGTTACGCCATCCTCCTGCTGCAGTTCCCCCACGACCTCGAGCAGCCGGGAATGGATGATCGCGGACCGGGCCTGCTCCACCAGGGCCGGCCAGACGATCACGTTCAGCGTTCCGGACTCGTCTTCCAGTGTCAGGAATACGGTGCCCTTGGCGGAGCCCGGTCGCTGCCGGGTGATCACCATGCCGGTATAGCGCACCCTGGATTGTGCACCTTCAGCGATCAGGTCACAGGCCTTGGGCAGGCCGGCCAGCCCTGGATGTGCGCCGCGTAACAGCGCCAGCGGGTGTGGCCCCAGCGTGAGTCCGATGCTCGCGTAATCCTGCACCAGATTCTCGGCCACGCCGGGGGTGTGCAGCATGTGGGTGGCGGGCGTGCGCGAGTCCGTAGCGGGAAACAGGGGTAACGGTTTCTCCACCGCCTGTGTGGCCCAACGGGCCCGGTAACGATGACCGGCGAGTCCGGATAGGGCGCCGGCCCGTGCCAGACGCGTGGCCTCGCCGCGATCTAACCGACTGCGGGTCACCAGGTCGGCGACGTCCCGGAAAGGACCGAGCGCACGCGCGGCGACGATTCCTTCGGCGCTCTCCGCCCGGACGCCCCGCACCATGGACAGACCCAGTCGAAGTGCCAGCTTTCCCGGACGGCCCGGTCCGGAAACGGGCTCGAGGCTGCAATCCCGGTTGCTGGCGGTCACGTCCACGGGCATCACGGTCACATCGTGGCGCCGCGCATCCGCGACGATCTGTGCGGGGGCATAGAATCCCATCGGCTGGCTGTTCAGGAGTGCGCAGGCGAAGATCGCGGGTTCATGGCATTTGAACCAGGCAGAGCTGTAGCTGATCAGGGCAAAACTCGCGGAATGCGATTCCGGGAAGCCGTATTCGCCGAAACCGAGAATCTGCTGGTAGATCTGTTCCACGAATCGTTCCGGATACCCGCGCCGGCGCATGCCATCCAAGAGCCGCTCCCGGTAGTTCGTGAGATTCCCGGTACGGCGCCAGGCCCCGATCGCGCGACGCAGGCCATCCGCGTCCCCGGCACTGAACCCGGCCGCCACCATCGCGAGTTCAATGACCTGTTCCTGGAAGATCGGAACCCCGAGGGTGCGTTCCAGCACGCGCCGTACTTCCGGGTTGGGGTAGGTGACCGCTTCGTATCCCTGCCGCCGGCGCAGGTAGGGGTGCACCATCTGTCCCTGGATCGGGCCGGGGCGTACGATCGCGATCTCGATCACCAGGTCGTAGAACGTCTCGGGCCTGAGACGGGGCAGCATGGTCATCTGCGCGCGCGATTCGATCTGAAACACGCCAATGCTGTCGGCCTGCTGCAACATGGCGTAAACCTCCGGGTCCTCGGCGGGAATATCGGCGAGGCCCCAGTGCCGGCAGCGATGCCGGGCCAGCAAGTCCAGCGAACGGCGCAGGCAGGAGAGCATTCCGAGTGCGAGGATGTCGATTTTGAGCAGGCCCAGGGCATCGAGATCGTCCTTGTCCCACTGGATCACGGTCCGCTCGGGCATGGCGGCGTTCTCGATCGGAACCAGCTCATCGAGGCGCCCAGCGGCGATCACGAAGCCGCCGGTATGCTGCGACAGATGCCGGGGGAAACCGATCAGAAGGTGCGCCAGCTTTTGCCATTGCCGTGCCAGTGAGCCCTCCGGGTCGAGGCCGACCTCGCGCAGGCGCTCGCCGGGGATGCCTTCGTCCCACCAGGCCATGTTCGCGGTCAGTGCGTCGATGCGGGCACGGCTGACACCCAGCGCCCGGCCCACGTCGCGCAGCGCACTGCGGCGCCGGTAGCGGATGACCGCCGCAGTCAGTGCGGCCCGTTCGCGTCCGTAGGTCCGGTAGA
>SLNI01000083.1 GCA_007133115.1 Thioalkalivibrio sp.
GCGGAACCCAGCCAGCGCCGGATCAGAGCCTGCGTGCGCTGGCGATCGCGGAACACCTTTCGGGCGAGTTCGGTCGCGGCGTCCATCAGATCGCGGTCGCGGCCCCAGTCCGCCACGCGGTAGGCTCGCTCGCCGGTTTGGCGGGTACCGAGCATTTCGCCGGGCCCGCGAATCTTCAGGTCCACTTCCGCGATCTCGAAGCCGTCGTCGGTGCGGCGCATCGCCTCCAGACGCTCGAGCGCGGTTTCGCCCAAAGGCGCACGGTACAGCAGCACGCAGGCGCTGGCTCGCGCACCCCGGCCGACGCGCCCGCGCAGCTGGTGCAGCTGGGACAGCCCCATGCGCTCGGCATTCTCGATGATCATCAGGCTCGCGTTCGGTACGTCCACGCCGACCTCGATCACGGTGGTCGCGACCAGGAGATCGATTTCGCCGCGTCGGAACGCCTCCATCACCGCATCCCGCTCCGGCGCCTTCATGCGCCCGTGCACGCGTTCGATGCGCAGGCGGGGCAAGGCGGCACGCAGCTTTTCCGCGGTACTTTCGGCGGCCTCCGCCTCCAGCATTTCCGATTCCTCGATCAGCGGGCAGACCCAGTAGGCCTGGATCCCTTCGCCGCAAGCCGCGCGGATACGCTCGATCACCTCGTCGCGGCGCTCGCTGCTGATCAACGCGGTTTTCACCGGGGTCCGCCCGGGTGGACGCTCGTCCAGCACCGATGGATCGAGGTCGGCGTACAGCGACATGGCCAGGGTGCGCGGGATGGGCGTGGCCGTCATGATCATCTGGTGCGGCGTGCGTCCGCTGCCCTTATCGCGCAGCGCCATGCGCTGGTGCACACCGAACCGATGCTGTTCGTCGATGATTGCGAGTCCCAGCCGGTGGAACGCGACCTGGTCCTGGAAAAGCGCATGGGTACCGACGGCCAGCGCCCGTTGCCCCGAGGCCAGGTCGGCGAGCAGGGGTGCCTTTTCGGATTTTCTCTGCCGTCCGCCCAGCCAGGCGATCCCGATATCCAGCGGCTCCAGCCACACCGCGAGGTTCCGCAGGTGCTGGCGCGCCAGCAGCTCCGTGGGAGCCATGAACGCCACCTGGAAACCGGCCTCGATGGCGGTGAGTGCCGCAGCCACGGCGACCAGTGTCTTGCCGGAGCCCACGTCTCCCTGGAGCAGCCGGTTCATGGGACGTTCGCGCGCGAGGTCTGCGCGGATTTCCGCAACCGCGCGCTGTTGCGCGGACGTCAGCGCAAACGGAAGCGAGGAGACCAGCGTCTTCCAGAGCCGGCCTTCAGGCCGTAGCGCCGGTGCCTTGCCCCGGGGTCGCTGGCCTGCATTGACCATCAATGCGACCTGGTGCGCACAGAGTTCTTCCACCGCCAGGCGTGTCAACGCTGGCGAGCGGTGTGCGGGTCCGACGCCGGGTTTCGCCAGCCCCGTCAGCGATGTGTCGGCATCCCTGATCGGCTGCACCGAACGGGTGCCATCCGTCCCACCCGGCGGCGGCTGGTGCAGTTCCTGGAGTGCGGCTGCGAGGTCGGGCAGGCCCTGCGCACGCAGTTCCGGCAAGAGGTCGGGGAGGCGCGCGGTTTCCGGCAGAACCTGTGCCACCAGCCCGCGCAGCAGTCGTTGCGACACGCCTTCGGTCCCCGGATATACCGGGGTCAGTGCGGTCTCCAGCGGCGGCGGCTCGCCGCGCAGGACCGAATACTCGGGATGGATGCATTCCGGGAGGCCTGGAAGCCCCCGGATCTCGCCGAACGCGCGTACCCGGCGCCCCGGTGCGAATTCCCGCTGCAGGCTCGGTCCGAAGTGAAAGAAGCGCAGTACGATTCGGCCGCCGTTGTCGAGCAGGCGCACGAGCAGCATGCGCCTGCGTGCGTGCACCACTTCCGTGCCCTCGACCGTTCCCTCGAACAGTGCATGCGTTCCGGGCCGGAGCCGCGTCAGGGGCGTCAGCCGGGTGCGGTCCTCGAACCGCAGCGGCAGGTGCAGCAGCAGGTCGTGGGCCCGCTCCAGTCCCAGCCTGGCGAGGCGCTCGGCCTGTTTCGGCCCGACCCCGCGCAGTTCGGTCAGTGGCGCGTCGAGATCCATTCAACGCTCCCGGGTTCGTCGGTTCAGTCCCGGGTGATGTGGAGAATGGCGTCCATTTCCACCTCCGCGCCCTTGGGCAACGCGGCGACTCCGATTGCGGCACGTGCCGGGTAGGGTTCGGAGAAATATTCCGCCATGACCTGGTTCACCAGCGGAAAATGACTGAGGTCGGTGAGGAAGACGTTCAGCTTGGCGATCTCGTCCAGCGAGGCGCCCGCTGCAGCGGCCACGGCTTTGAGGTTGTCGAAAACCCGGCGAATCTGTATCTCCATCCCACCCTCCACGAGCTCCATGGTGGCCGGGTCGAGTGGGATCTGGCCCGAGAGGTAAACGGCATTGCCGATGCGCACGGCCTGGGAATACGTGCCGATGGCGGCGGGGGCTGCTTCGGTCTGGACGATCTTTCGGGGCATCGTATGTGTTCTCCAGGGGAAGAGGGTTCGAGCGACGACGATACCTAAATGGAGCGCCGGGCGCAGTGTGCGTTGCTGCTGGGCCCTCACTTCCGGCCCCTCTCCCGCGAGCGGGTCAGCTTTTCGAGCGCTGCACGCGCAGCACGTCATTCAAGCGCCGCAGCGAACGCATGATTTGCGCCAGATGCCGGCGGTCGCGCACGGTCAGCGTGAAGGTGATGGCAGTGGAATGACCGTCCTTTTCGTTGAAGGTGATGTGCTCGATGTTCGAGCCGTGGTCCGCGATGGCCGAAGCCATTTCTGCCAGCGCCCCCCGTCGGTTCGCGGTTTCCGCCCGCATCGAAACGGCGAATTCCGCGTCCTCCTCATGTGACCACTCCAGGGCGATGGTGCCCCCACGGGCCCGCTGTTCCACCACGTTGCGGCAGGACTCACGATGGACCACCAGGCCTCGGCCAGCGCTCAAAACGCCGATCACCGGATCGCCGGGGATCGGGAAGCAGCAACGTCCGTAATTCACGACCAGTCCCTCGGTGCCCTTTACACCCAAAGGCGACCCCGTGTTGTCGCAGCCGTCGTTGTCGGCGGGTTCCTGACCGACCAGCTGCCGAGCCACCAGCGCGGCCATGCGATTGCCGAGCCCGATCTCGATCAGGAGGCTGTCGATGTCCTGAAGCTGCATCGCATCAAGCACTTCGTTGAGACGAATCGGTGATATCTGGCCCAGGCTCTGGCCCAATGAGGAGAGTGCCTTCTCCATCAGACGCCTTCCCAATACCTGGGCCTCGTCCGCTTGCAGTGTCTTCAGGCAGTGGCGAATACCCGAGCGCGCCTTACCGGTGACCACGAACGACAGCCATGCCGGGTTGGGACGGGCGTTCGGGGCGGTGACGATCTCGACCTTCTGGCCGCTCTGAAGCCGTGCGGACAATGGCGCCAGGCTGCGATCGATCTTGGCCGCCACGCAGCGGTTGCCCACGTCCGAATGGACCGCGTAGGCGAAATCCACCGGCGTCGACCCGCGCGGGAGTACGAGGATTTCGCCCATCGGCGTGAAGGTATAGACCTCGTCCGGGAACAGATCGACCTTCACGTTCTCCAGGAACTCGATGGAGTTGCCGACGCTGTTCTGGATCTCCAGCACGTCCTTGAGCCACTCGCGGGCGCGACTCTGGGCGCTCATCGCCGAATCACCGCCCGACTTGTACTGCCAGTGCGCGGCGATCCCGCTCTCGGCCACCCGATCCATTTCGATACTGCGGATCTGTACTTCGATGGGGATGCCGTGCGGCCCGAACAGGGCCGTATGGAGAGACTGGTAGCCGTTCGATTTCGGGATCGCGATGTAGTCCTTGAATCGCCCGGGAACGGGTTTGTAGAGGTTATGAACCACGCCCAGCCCCCGGTAACAGGCATCGACATCGGCGACCACGATACGCACCGCGAACACGTCCACCACGTCGCGGAAGGGCTGCCGCTTGTCGAGCATCTTCCGGTAGATGCTGTAGAGGCTCTTCTCGCGCCCGCTGATCCGTGCCTCGAGGCCGGCCGCCTCCATGCGATGGGTGATCGCGGCTTCGATCTTCTGCATCGGCTCGCGCCGGGACCCGCGCGCGCGGCGCACGGCCTCGTCCAGGACCGCGTAACGCAGCGGGTACCTGGCCGAGAAGCCCAGCTGCTCGAGTTCGCGGCGGATCCGGTTCATGCCCAGGCGCTGGGCGATCGGCGCGTAAATCTCGAGTGTCTCGCGCGCGATCCTGCGGCGTTTGTCGGGGCGCATCACGCCGAGTGTGCGCATGTTATGCAGGCGGTCGGCGAGCTTGATCAGAACCACCCGGATGTCCCGGGTGATCGCGAGCATCATCTTGCGGAAGTTCTCGGCCTGCGCCTCGGCCTTGGTCTGGAACTGCAGGTGGGTCAGTTTCGAGACACCGTCGACCAGCTCGGCGACTTCTGCCCCGAACTCGGAGCGGATGCGTTCCTTGCTGGTCGGGGTATCCTCCATCACATCGTGGAGGATCGTGGCGATGATCGCCTTGTGGTCCATCCGCATCTCGCCCATGGTTCGGGCGACCGCAAGCGGATGGTAGATGTACGGCTCCCCCGTTTTCCGGGTCTGGCCCTCGTGCGCTTCGGCCCCGAACAGGTAGGCCCGGTAGACCTCATGGATCTGCGAGGGCTCGAGGTAGGCCTCCAGTTCAGCGCAGAGGTCGCTGATCAGGAACCGCGTGGAGTCGGCGGACGGTTTCGCGACGGCCCCGACGTTCGGAAGCGCGGAGCTCATGGGGGTCTGGTGCTAGTGGATCCTGCGGAACGTTTCGGTACCCGATCGCTTCGCCACACACGCCGGCGCTGCGTTGGGCAAGTTGGAAATAGGGTGGCTATTCCTGCACTTGCCCGTCTTGCTCCGGTGTGTCTGACTGTGCTCCATAGGCACCCAACTTTCCGCATGGCCCACTAGCGGTCGTCCGCGTCGAGCTGTTCGAGGTGCCGGAGCGTGCTGAAATCCAGCATTTGCGGCTGCGGACGCTCATCCGGCTCGTCGAAGACTTCCTTGCCGACCAGGCCCTCGGCGATCTCGCGCAAAGCGATTACGGTGGGTTTGTCGTTGTCGTCGGGAACCTTCGGCTCCTTGCCATGGGCGATATGGCGCGCGCGGCGCGAGGCCATCAGCACCAGTTCGAAGCGGTTGTCGACGTTTTCGAGGCAATCCTCGACGGTAATGCGGGCCATGGGAACTCCAGAGTGAAAAAGACCGGACCCTGCATCTTACGCCGGGGCGGGTGTTCCCGCCAATAAGGTTGCAATCATTCGCTGGTTCCGAATCTGCTGCTCCGGGGTGCGCAGCCGGTTGGCGCGAAAGATACTGGCGAGATCGGCGACCGCGCGATCGAAATCCTCGTTGACGACCGTGAAATCGTACTCGTCGTAGTGCGCGCTGTCGGACTCGGCATCCCGGAGGCGGCGCTGGATGACGGTCTCGCCATCCTGGCCGCGGCCGCGCAACCGCCGTTCCAGTTCGGTGCGCGAGGGCGGCAGGATGAACACGGACTGGCATTCGGGAATGGCCTTGCGCACCTGCCGGGCGCCCTGCCAGTCGATCTCCAGGATCACGTCCAGGCCCGCGTCCATGCGTGCGCGGATGGCGGCCTGCGAGGTTCCGTAAAAATTGTCAAAGACTTTCGCATGTTCCAGCAACTCGCCAGCCTCGATCATGTCGAGGAAGCGTTCCGCGCTGACGAAATGGTAATGCGTGCCGTCGACCTCGCCGGGCCTCGGTTTGCGTGTCGTGTGGGAGACCGACAGGACGACGTCTTCCAGTTCCTTCAGCAGAGCGGCGACCAGGCTCGTTTTCCCGGCGCCCGAGGGTGCCGACACGATATACAGGGTGCCTCGAGGTGATGCGCTGGCTTCAATCATGAAGGGGTCCGATGACGGAGAATCGCGCAGAGTGTACAAACCAGCCCCGGGTCATCGCCACCGCGACGGAGGACGGTCCGGTGCTTTGGGCGGAATGCGCGGCCGCCGCGAGACGTCCTAGGGGTGTCGTTTGCCGATGATTCAGGAGCTATCTGGTTCGGCAGCGGCATGGTAAATGCATGGAAGCCTGTGTCCTGTCTCGGAGCCCAAGTCATGTCCAAGCAGCCCGTCAGCGAAGAAATGCTCGATGCATTCGTGGATCGGCAGCTGTCCAGCGAGGATCGGCTGCGCATGTTGCGTGAGCTCGCCGATGATCGCAGTCTGGGTCGCGCATTGTGCGACCGGCAACACCTGAAGGCTCTGGTGGGGCTTGCCTATCCCCAGCCGGCCCGTGTCTCGAATCCCCCGTCCCTCTGTGGCCTGCGTGCTCTGCGCTGGTGGTGGCGCCTCCGGAGCGGCCGGACCTGACGTCCGCCCCGACGAATCCTCGCAGAGGGAGCTTGCCCGGTCCCGGGGCGCCGAATACGGAAGCCCGCCGTCTCATCTATTATGCTTGGAGGGCGGGCCCCGATGCGGGGCGGGGTTGCGATTGTGTTCATGGCAGAGAAGACGGTAGACCCGAAGGGACTGGACATTCGTGCGGAACAGGCGCGGCTGGCGTTCGATGCCCTGCCGTTTTCTCAGGCGACGGTTCTCGTGGCGGCGACCCTCGTCGCCGTTTTTCTTTGGCCGGTCATCGGTTCCGGTACCGTTCTCGCCTGGGTCACTGCGGTGTACCTCATTTCGATTTCCCGCATTCTGCTGGTCATCGCCTACAGGCGTCTCCAGCCGGTGTCCGCGCGGATCCGACCCTGGGAGCTGGGGCTTCGTGCCGGCGCGCTCCTGGGAGCATTGGCCTGGGGCGGGGCGGGGTACTTCCTGTTCGCGGCCGAGAGCGTTCCCCATCAGGGTTTTCTCGCTTTCGTGCTGGCCGGCGTCACGGCCGGGGGTGTCGTCTCCCTGGCGACGCAGCGCGATCTGGTCATCGCCTTCCCCGTGATCGTCACGATGCCATTGATGTATCGGTTCGCGGAGACTTCGCATCCGCTGGCACATGTGATGCCGCTGATGGTGCTGATGTTCATGGTGTTCATGGTGGCGCTCGGGTTGCGTATCCATCGAAACCTGACCGACATGGTGGCCGAGCGCCATGAACGCCAATCGGTGCAATCACGAGAGTGCCGTCGCAGCGTCGTTCTGGAGATGCTCGCAAAAGGGGCGGGGCTGGGTCGGGTTCTGGAAGCGCTTGTGCTGGGTATCGAGGAGGAACATCCCGGAATGCGAGGCAGTATCCTGCTCATAGACAAGACCGGGAAGCGTTTGTACACGGCCGCGGCGCCCAGCCTGCCCGAGAGCTACAACCAGGCGATCGACGGGTTGCGCATTGGGCCGGGAGTCGGTTCCTGCGGCACCTGCGCGCATACGCGCGAGCGGGTCGTGGTGGAGAACGTTGCCACGCATCCCTACTGGATTCCGTTCCGGGATGAAGCGGCACACGCCGGTTTCCGGGCCGCCTGGTCGGAGCCCGTGTTCTCCTCGTCGGGGCGGTTGCTCGGCACGTTTGCCATTTACAACCAGAACGCCTACCGCCCCACCGCGGAAGATCTCGCAATGCTCGAGCAGGCCGCACATCTGGCGGGTATCGCCATCGAGCGCAGTGAAGCGGAGGAGGCACTCCGGCTTGCCGCACTGGTGTATCAGAACTCCAGCGAAGCGATCATGATCACCGACGAGGAGAACAGGGTGGTCGCGATCAACCCGGCGTTCACCGACATGAGCGGCTACACCGAGGAAGATCTCGTCGGTTTGGGTCCGAATGTGCTTCGATCCCGGCGCCATGATGAAACGTTCTACCGGGGGATGTGGGAGGAGCTCGAACGCACGGGGAGCTGGCAGGGGGAAATCTGGAATCGCGGCAAGGACGGGGACGACTATGTCACCTGGCTCACGATCGAGACGATCGAGGACGCGGAAAAGAAGTCCTTTCGCCGCGTCTCGCTGTTTTCCGACGTGACGGAGAAGAAGCGTACGGATGCCAGAATCTGGGTCCAGGCGAACTACGATGTGCTGACCAACCTGCCCAACCGGCGACTGTTCATGGATCGCCTGGAACATGGAATCCGTGTCGCTCTGCGCAGCCGGGGGCGGCTCGCGCTGCTGTACATCGATCTGGATCGGTTCAAGGAGGTCAATGACAAGTTTGGTCACTTGATGGGTGACGAAGTGCTGATGGAGGCGGCCCGGCGGATCAAGTCCTGTGTGCGTGACGCCGATACGGTAGCGCGTCTCGGCGGCGACGAATTCACGGTCATTCTGAGCGAGATGGAGGAAGCCGGCTCGGTCGGCCGTGTTGCGGAGAAAATCATCTCGGCGCTCGATCAGCCGTATTCGCTCGGCAGTGAACAGGTCGTGATCTCGGGCAGCGTGGGCATCGCGCTGTATCCCGACGATGCCACCCATGCGGGCGAGTTGCTGAACAATGCCGATCAGGCGATGTTTGCGGCCAAGCAGAAAGGCCGGAACCGCTACAGCTTTTTCACCGAAGAACTGCTCGAGGCGGCGCAACAGCGCATGCGTCTCGTGGGCGATCTGCAGCGGGCGTCCCGGGAAGGCGAGTTCATTGCCCTCTATCAGCCGATCGTCGAACTGGGGACTGGACGTGTTGCGGGCGCCGAGGCACTTGTGCGGTGGAATCGGCCGGGTCATGGACAGGTTGCTCCCATCGATTTCCTCAAGGTTGCCGAGGAATCGGGTGCCATTCGCGGAATCGGGAACCAGGTGTTTCAGGAGGCGACGCGCAAGGCGATGGGCTGGCGTGAGGCGTATGACCCGGAATTCCATATCAGCGTCAACCGTTCGCAGGCACAGTTTCTGGCCGACGGGCCGGACGTGGACGAGTGGATGGATTTTCTCGTTGAGCTGGGATTGCCGGGGCGCGCGCTCGTGGTCGAGATCAAGGAGGATCTGCTGCTCCGTGCTTCCGGGGATATCGGCGAAAAGCTGTTGCGGCTGAGGGGTGCGAACATCCGGATCGCCATCGACGATTTTGGCACGGGCTACTCGTCGCTGGCTTTTCTGAAACACTACGAGATCGACTATCTGAAGATCGATCGCACGTTCGTCGCCGACCTCGAGGAAGATGAAATCAACCGGGCCCTGTCCGAGGCGATGGTGGTCATGGCGCACAAGCTGGGGTTCAAGGTTATCGCCGAGGGTGTGGAAACCCGCGGGCAGTACGAGATCCTCCTGGCGATGGGGTGTGACTACGGGCAAGGCCACCTGTTTTCAAAGCCCCTTCCCGCGGACGATTTCGAGGCCCTGCTGCGAAGCGGTGTAGATGCGGGCGCTGTGGCCCAGGCCTAGTGGGCCATGCTGGACGTTCGGTACCCGATCGCTGCGCCAGACACACCGGCGCTGCGTTGGGGAAATCTGAAACGGGTTGGCTATTCCTGCACTTGCCCGCCTTGCTACGGTGGGCCTGACTGTGCTTCATGGGCACCGAGCTTTCAGCATGGCTCGCCAGCTGGACACCCGTTTCCTGTAGGTCCGTTCGGCGGACCCGGAACTTGCGTCTTCAATGAAAGGGTTGGCGCGCCCGAAGGGATTCGAACCCCTGGCCTCTGCCTCCGGAGGGCAGCGCTCTATCCAGCTGAGCTACGGGCGCATCTCAACCTGCCATGATACGGGGCGGTGCGGGGTCCGTCCAGTGATCGCAAACCGTTGGGGCGGCGATCCGCCGGCCGCCGAACCCGCCGGATAATGGCTACACCGGGGGCGATGTCCTATACTCTGCGCCCCGCGCGCGGCGCGCGGGATCCCTTACGAGCCAGGGCCGCAGCCGGCCCGGATCTCCCGGAGGACGAAAGTGGCTGATCAAGAATTCAAGATTGATGCGGGCAACAAGCTGCTGATGGTCGTGGCGTTGCTGGCCCTGCTGGGTGTGCTGGTGTTTCTCCTCTCGCATCTGGTTTCATTCTTTGGCCAGCTCGCCCTGGGCGAGCGCGACCCCGCGCCGGCCGTGATGGAAACGGCCGACCAGCGCATGGCACCGGTGGGTCGTGTCGAGGTAGCTGCGATTGATCGCGATGCGGCTCCGGCGGCCCCGCGTCCCGCGGCCGAGGTCTACACCTCGGTCTGTGCGGCCTGCCACGACACCGGAGCGGCCGGTGCGCCGAAGGTCAGTGACGGCGGCGAGTGGGAAAAACGGCTGAACGACAAGGGGCTCGAAACCCTGGTGCTCCACTCCATCAACGGCTTCCAGGGCATGCCGGCCCGGGGCGGGAATCCGAGCCTGACGGACGAGGAGACGAGTGCAACGGTCGTATACATGCTGGCTGAGGCCGGACTGACCGTTGAAGGGACCGCCCCGGCAGCTGTGGCGGAAGCCGCCGCGGCGCCGGAAGCGGCTGCCGAGCCTGAAGCGGTTTCCGCGGCTACCGGTGATCCCGCCGTTGGAGAAGCCCGCTACGCCGCCTGCGCCAGCTGCCACGGCCCCGCGGGTGCCGGGATGGGCATTTTCCCGAAAGTCTCGGGCCAGAGTGCGGAGTACATCGCGGGACGTCTCAAGCAGTACCGTGCGAATGAGATGGTGGGCCCGAATTCGATGCTGATGATTCCGCAGGCGACAGGTCTTTCGGACGCCGAGATCGAAAATCTCGCGGCCTATATCGCCACGCTCTGAGGCATTTTCGCCGCGGGGCGACACCTCGCGGCGCAGCTACTCCAGGCGCCAGCGGTCCAGCGCGCGAAATCCCAGGGCCTCGGCGAGATGTGGGGCCGTAATGGGCTCATTGTCCGCGAGGTCCGCGATGCTCCGTGCCACCCGCAGAATTCGGTGGTATGCCCGCGCCGACAGCCGGAACCTTTCCACCGCTTTCTGCAGCAGTGCCTGGCCGTTTCCGTCCAGCGGCGCGTGCTGGTCGAGTTCGCGCGCATTCAGTTCACAGTTCAGTTTGCCCTGCCGTCGTTGCTGGCGCTCCCGGGCGCTGGAGACCCGGACGGCAATGGTGGCCGAGCCTTCATCGCGATCCGGCATGGGCATGAGTTCCCCGGTCGGCAGGCGCGCGACCTCGACCGCAAGGTCGATCCGGTCGATCAGCGGAGCCGACAGGCGTCTCCGATGCCGGATCCGTTGTTCGTGGGAGCATTGGCAGCGTTCGCCCAGATCGCAGTCGAAGCCCTGTGGGCAGGGGTTCATCGCCGCAATCAGCTGGAACCGGGCGGGGTACTCCGCCTGGCGCGCGGCGCGGGAGATGTGCACCTTTCCGGTTTCCAGAGGCTCGCGCAGTACGTCCAGAACCCGGCGATCGAACTCCGTGAGTTCATCGAGGAACAGTACGCCGTTGTGGGCGAGCGAAATTTCCCCCGGCAGCGGGTTCGAGCCACCGCCGACCAGCGCGACGCCGGAAGCGGTGTGGTGCGGCGACCGGAACGGTCTGCGGCGCCAGTCGCGCCGGAGGTGGTCGGAGTTCCGAAGGCTGTGTATCGCGGCCGTTTCCAGTGCCTCCTGGTCGTCCATGGGCGGCAGAATGCCGGGAAAACGGGCCGCCAGCATCGACTTGCCGCTGCCCGGAGGGCCGACCATCAGCAGGTGATGCCCGCCGGCGGCGGCGATCTCCAGGGCACGGCGCGCGTGGCTCTGGCCGCGTACGTCGGCGAGATCCGGCAGTTCCAGCGGCCGGGATTCGGGTGGTTCTGCCGGCGGCAGGATGGCGTTTCCGTTGAGGGCCGCGCAGACGTCCAGCAGGTGTGTCGCGGTGACGACGTCCGCGGTTCCGGCCAGTGCCGCTTCCTCGCCATCGGGAGGACTCAGCACCAGTTGATGGCCGCTGTCGCGTGCGGCAAGGCTTGCGGACAACGTCCCACCGACCGGGCGCAGATGCCCGTCCAGTCCGAGTTCACCAAGGAATTCCCGGCTGTCCAGCGCCTTCTGGGGAATCTGTTCGCTGGCGGCGAGGATGCCGAGCGCGATACCGAGGTCGAAGCGGCCGCCGTCCTTCGGCAGGTCGGCCGGAGCCAGGTTCACGGTGATCTTTCGGCGGGGAAACTCGAAGCCGCTGGTCTGGATGGCGGCACGTACCCGGTCACGGCTTTCGCGAACCGCCGCTTCAGGCAGGCCCACAATCTGGAAACCGGGAAGGCCGTTCGCGAGATGGGTCTCGATCCGGACCAGGGGAGCGCGGATTCCGACCACCGCGCGGGCATTGACCATGGCAATGGGCATCCTTGCCCTCCTTGTGGGTTGGCTGTTCCTGTGGCTTTTCCCGGTTCTTCGGGGGTGTCAGGTGATGTCCGGAGCCTCGCCCGCGGGTGCGTGCGGCTTGCCTTCGAGCGCATCCAGCCGTGCCTCGAGTTCGCGCATGCGGGCGCGCGTACGCTCCAGCAGGGTGACCTGTACATCGAAGTCCTCGCGGGTCACGAGGTCCATGCGTTCAAAACCCTGCTGCAGGGTGGAACGGACCTGGCGCTCCATGTCTTTCTGCAGGGCGCGCACCGACTCCGGTAGGGCCTCGGTGATGCGCCGGGCCATTTCGTCGAATCGCTTGGGATCGATCATGCCACCTTCTCCAGCGTCTGCTCGGTCGCTTCAGGATAACGCACACGCATGGCCTTCTGCCCGGCTATTGCGAAGCGGAGCGGCCGCCGTCGACCGGAACCACCTGCCCGTTGATGTACGGCGCTTCGCACAACAGGAAGAGCACGGTGCGTGCGATGTCGCTGGGGTGGCCAGGTCGCCTGAGCGGCGTGCGTTCGATCATGCTGTGATGGCTGGCCACGTTGGCCTCGTCCTCGGGCAACAGGATTGCCCCGGGGGCAACGCCGTTGACCCGCACTTCGGGCCCCAGTTCATGCGCGTAGGCCTGGGTGAGCGCCCAGAGTCCGGCCTTGGCCGCGGAATACACCGGGTAATTCCTGAGCGGGCGCAGGGCGTGGATATCGACGATGTTCACCACCGCCCCGTGGCGGGCGCGCAGGGCGGGTGCGCAGGCCTGGGTCAGAAAAAGCGGCGCCTTGAGGTTGGACCCCATCAGGTCATCCCAGTGCTGGAGCGTGATCTCCCCGACCGGTGTTGGATAGAAGGTGGAGGCATTGTTCACCAGGAAATCCAGGCGTCCGTACTGTTCGATCGCGCGCGCCGCGAGGTTCTTTACAGCCTCGACGTCGAGCAGGTCCGCCTGTAACAGGCGGGCGCTGTCCGGCCGGTCCCGGTTGAATTCATCGGCAAGGGTGGCGGCCGCTTCCCTGGAGCCGCGATAATGCAGGAGAACGTTGATTCCGGCGCGGTGCAGGGCACGCGCGATTTCCGCGCCGATCCGGCGCGCGGCACCGGTGATCAATGCCACTTGCTGGCCTGGGCTGTCGTCACCCGACGTCTGGGTATCCGCCAACTGGGTTGCTCCGTTTGCCGCCAATGATGGAAGGTCGAGAATCTAGCACAGAGCCCGATGCAAGGGCTGGGCTCGAAGACGAATCCGGGGCACCGGAGATGTCTGCGCGCCTGCTCGAGAAGGTGCGGACCGAGATCGTCGATGCAGGCGGTTTCATGACCTTCCACCGTTACATGGAGCTCGTCCTCTACGAGCCCGGGCTCGGCTATTACGTCAACGGACGCCGCAAGCTGGGCGCGGACGGGGACTTTGTTACCGCGCCGGAGCTTTCGCCGTTGTTCGGGGCCACGCTGGCCCAATGGCTGGCACCGGTGCTGCGTCCGGGGGGCGCCGGGATTCTGGAATTCGGTGCGGGCAGCGGACGCCTGGCCGCGGATGTGATCACCCGTCTGGATGACCTCAGCGTTGCGTTTGACCACTACCGTATCCTTGAGGTCAGCCCGGACCTGCGCGCGCAGCAGCAGGCACTGCTGTCGGCCCGGTTGGGCGCCGAGCGCATGATGAACGTGGCATGGCTGGACCGGTTGCCGGCAGAGCCTTTTCGGGGCGTGATCGTGGCCAACGAGGTGCTCGACGCGATGCCGGTGGAGGTTTTTGCCTGGCGCAGCCAGGCGGTCTGGCAGCGTGGCGTCGAATGGGTCGATGACACTCCGGTATTCGCGGAGCGCCCGGCGCCCGCAGCGCTGGAGCGGGCCGTACGCGCCCTCGAAGCACAGGCCGGTCCCTGGCCTGAAGGCTATGTGTCCGAGTGGAGGCCTGCGCTGGAACCCTGGCTTAAGGCCGTCGCCGAACCGCTGGAAAGCGGCCTCGTGTGGATTGCCGATTACGGTTTCCCGCGCCGCGCCTACTATTCCGCGGAGCGCCGGGAGGGCACGTTGGTTGGGTATTGCCGCCAGCAGATGATGTTGGATCCGTTCGCCCGGCCCGGGCTCATGGACCTGACCGCGAGCGTGGATTTCACTGCGGTCGCAGAGGCTGCCACGGGTGCCGGACTGGAGGTGCTGACCTATGCCGCCCAGGGCGAGTTCCTGCTCGGCGCCGGTCTTCCCGCGCTGTTCGAGCAATGGGCAGGGAGCGGCGACGACCCCAGGCGGATGCTGGAACTGGCCCAGCAGGTGCGCATGCTCACCTTGCCGGGGGAGATGGGCGAACGTTTCCAGATCATGGTGCTGGGCCGCGACTGCGCGCTGCCACCGGGTACGTTCCCGGACCGGCGCGAGCGGCTGTAGCCTGCTTGCGCAAGGCCGTGCCGGTGTCCGGGGCGCGGCACGCCGTGAACGCTTTCCCTCAGGCTTGCCGGCAGCGTCCCTGCTGCCGACACCTGCGCCCCTGACACCGGCACGGTCTCTCCATCTCGGGTACAGTTCGGCGGGCGCGGGTCTGGAGTCGTCGCGGGCCGTCCGGTTGAGGGGAAAAAGCGCCAAGGCATGGCGAGTCGCGCCATTGCGGTTTGCGGAGCGTACGAACAGGCATCGAACGCGAGGGTTACGGGATGGATTGGCTGCAAGTCTGGGTGCTGGCGCTGGTGCAGGGGCTCACGGAGTTCCTGCCGATTTCCAGTGCCGCGCACCTGATCCTGGTACCGGTGCTCACGGCCTGGGAGGATCAGGGACTGGCGTTCGATGTGGCGATCCACGTCGGTACGCTGGTCGCGATCGCGGCCTACTTCCGGCACGAGGTGGTCCTGGTGACCCGCGCCTGGGTCCGGCAGGTGAGCGGCCATGGCGTGACGCCCGAGTCGATGCTGGCCTGGGCCGTGATCTTTGGCACGCTGCCGGCGGCGCTCGCGGGCCTGATCTTCGCTGGGGTGATCGAGGAGCATCTGCGCTCGCCGCTGGTGCTCGCGACCGCCACCATCGGCTTCGCGCTGCTGCTCTGGCTCGCTGACTGGCGGGGCCGCGGCACCCGCGACGAGTTCAGCATCCGGTGGCGCGACATCCTGATTGTCGGCGGCGCACAGGCGCTGGCGCTGATCCCCGGGACGTCCCGCTCGGGCATCACGATGACCGCCGCGCTGCTGCTTGGCTTCTCGCGCCGGGCGGCCGCGCGCTACTCCTTCCTGCTGGCGATCCCGATCATCGCGCTGGCCGGTGCCTACCAGACGCTGCAATTGCTGCAGGCCCCGCCCGACACGGTGGACTGGCTGCAACTGGGCGCCGGGGCTGCGATCGCCGGCCTGGCCGCGTGGCTCAGCGTGCACTGGTTCCTTAAACTGATCGAACGGATCGGAATGCTGCCCTTCGTGGTCTACCGGCTGATCCTCGGTGCTTTCCTGCTGTGGATTTTTCTATGAGATGGGGTAAGGGGTGAGTGTGCGGGTCCTGGGAATCGAAACGTCCTGTGATGAGACCGGCATCGCGATCGTCGATGCCGAGGCGGGTCTGATCGCGCACCGGCTGCACAGCCAGGTGGATCTGCACGCGGTATACGGCGGCGTGGTGCCGGAGCTGGCCTCGCGCGACCATATTCGCCGGATCTTGCCGCTGCTGCGCGAGGTGTTGGACGAAGCGGGCATGCGTGGCCCGGATCTTTCGGCGGTGGCCTACACGGCTGGGCCTGGACTGCTGGGTGCACTGCTCACAGGAGCTTCGGTCGCACGGGCGCTGGCCTATGGCTGGGGGGTTCCGGCACTGGCGGTGCATCACCTCGAGGGGCATCTGCTTGCACCACTGCTCGAGGAGAACGATCTCGCGTTCCCGTTCCTGGTGCTGCTGGTGTCCGGTGGGCATACGCAGCTGATCCATGCCCGCGCTCTCGGGGAGTACGAACTTCTGGGCGAGAGCATCGACGACGCTGCGGGCGAAGCCTTCGACAAGACGGCCAAGCTTCTGGGCCTCGGCTATCCGGGTGGGCCGGCGCTGTCACGTCTCGCGGAAACCGGCGAGGGCGGCGCGCTGCGGCTGCCCCGGCCGATGCTCGACCGGCCCGGTCTCGACATGAGTTTTTCCGGGCTCAAGACCGCGGTGCTGACGGCGGTCCGCAAGGGATGCCACGAACCGGCGGTCATCGCGCGCGCCTTCGAGGAGGCGGTGACCGATACCCTGGTCGAGAAAACGCGCAGGGCGCTCGAGGTCAGCGGAGCCCCGGCGCTGGTCGTCGCCGGCGGAGTGGCTGCAAACCGCCCCCTGCGCGCGGGATTGCGGGCGATGGCCGAGGCGAACGGTGTTCCCGTATTTTTCCCACGGCCGGCGTTTTGCACGGACAACGGCGCGATGATCGCGCTGGCAGGGCTGCGACGGCTGCAGGCCGGCGCTTCGGAGCCGGGCCTGACCATTTCGGCCCGGGCCCGCTGGCCGCTCGCAGAACTGGGTCTGGCTGCACCCGGCACCGCGGCGGCCTAGTGGGCCCTGCACCTGATGGTGCGTTCAGCCTTGATCGTCGGGGAGCGGTTTTTTCTCGCCGATGCGGGATTCGGTGCCCTGGATCAGCCGCCGGATGTTCGTGTGGTGCCGGGCATACAACAGCACGGTCATGGCGACCACAGCCGCAACCAACCAGGGATCCTGTTGTCCCGAGTAGGTCTGCACGGCGTACAGCAGCCCCGGGGCCGCGAGCGCGGCCAGCAGTGCGGCAAGCGAGGAGTAGCGCAGGGTGAATGCCGCCACGAGCCAGGTGAGAATCACCAGGAGTCCGGTCAGCGGACTGAGCGCGAGGATCACGCCCAGGGCGGTAGCCACGCCCTTGCCGCCCTTGAAGCGAAAGTAGACCGGGTAGAGATGCCCCAGGAAAGCCGCAAGACCGACCAGCGCCACCATCCAGCCCGGGAAGTCAACCAGTTGCATGACGATGAACACAGGAAGCCAGCCCTTCGCCACATCCCCGATCAGGGTCCACGCGGCCGCGGCCTTGCTGCCCGCGCGCAGCACGTTGGTGGCCCCCGGGTTGCCCGAACCGATGCCTCGGGGGTCCGGCAGCCGCATGAGTCGGCTGACGACGATCGCCGAGGAGATTGAGCCCAGCAGATAGGCCAGCATGATGCCCATGATCAGTTGTCCCATCCACATGTTCCCCTGTCCAGACTTCGGCGCGAGCGCAGATGATACGCAACCTCGCGGGTGGTGTTCATCCATCCCCGGGGCGCTGTCGCCGCGCCGGGTCGGCCTGCGCCCATGACGGGCGGGCAAGGCCGGGTGCTGGTGCTGATCCATGGCTGGGGTTTCAGCCGCGCGGTCTGGAGCACGGTGGCGGACGAACTGCGGGATCTGCCGCTGTGGATTCCGGATCTGCCGGGTCACGGTGAGTCCCTCGGAGGATCTTTGCTGGAAGACGCGCACACCATGGCACGGATCCTCACCGAGCAACTGCCGGCCGGAACCCGCGAGCCGATCTGGGTCGGTTGGTCGATGGGAGGGCTCGTGGCGCTGGCGGCCGCCGCCCGGTGGCAGGGGCGCCAGAGGCTGGCGCTGATCTGCGCCACGCCGCGGTTCACAGCGGCGCCCGACTGGCCCTGCGCATTGCAGCCGCAGGCGCTGGAAATGTTCGGGGAGGAGCTGGTCCGCGATCGACCCGCGCTGGAGCGCCACTTCGCCGCGCTTTGCGCTCGTGGCGATCCGACTCCGATGGCACTGCGCCGACAGCTGCTGAACGCCATGGCCGAATGCCCGGCCCGATTGGAAGCCCTAAGCGCGGGCCTGAGGGTGTTGGCTGAGACCGATCTGCGTACGGAGTGGGTCGGGCTGGATGCGCCGGTAGCGGCGTGGCTGGCCGCGGACGATGCCCTCGTCCCCTCGGTGGCCACCGAGCTGGCGGCGCTCCGGCCGGATGTGCGGCTCAGACTGGCCCCCGGCGGGCATGCTTCATGGCTCCGGGAACCCTCGGCAGTGGCCGGATTTCTGCGCGAGGTGACGGCGTGAAGGACGGGTATGGCATCGACAAGCGCCGTGTGCGGCAGGCCTTCGACCGGGCCGCGCCCGACTATGACACGCATGCCGTCCTGCAGCAGGAGGTGCAGCGCCGTCTGTTGGAGCGCCTGGATTGGATCCGCCTGGATCCGCTTCGCGTCATCGATCTCGGTTGCGGCCCGGGTGGGGCGTTGCGGCCGCTGGCCAGTCGCTATCGCAAGGCCCGAGTGGTGGGACTCGATCTCGCTTTGGGCATGGCCGCGCGTGCGCGAACACGGAGCTTCCGGCTGCGTCGTCCCTGGGCGGTCTGCGCCGACATGGAGCAGCTCCCGTTCGCGGACCGGAGTTTCGATCTGGCGATGTCGGCCGCTGCGCTGCAATGGGCGAACGATCTCGACCAGGTATTCGCCGAAGTTCGCCGGGTGCTCGCGCCGGGCGGGCTCTGGCTGTTCGCGACCTTCGGCCCGGATACGCTGAAGGAACTGCGCGCGGCTTTTGCCGCAGTGGAGGGCGCGGCCACGCCGCATGTGAATGCGTTCATCGACATGCACGACATCGGCGATGCGCTCGTGCGGGCCGGTTTCGCCGATCCGGTGATGGACCAGGAACCGATCACCGTGACCTATGCGGATCTCGGCGGTCTGCTCCGGGACCTGCGCGGCGTGGGCGTTCGCAATGCGCTTTCCGGGCGGGCCCGTGGCCTGTTCGGGCCGCGTCGGCTGCGGGCCGTGGCCGAGGCCTACGCATCCCAACACGGACAGCAGGGACGTTTACCGGCTTCCTGGGAAGTAGTTTATGGTCACGCATGGGTGCCCGAAGCACCGCCACCCACGCGCACACCCGGGCATTTCATTCCGATCCGGCAGGAACGCTGATCGGCTTGCGGCATGGCAGGCGGCCGCCGCACACACTGCGCAGGATTTGCTTTTTTCCGGTGGATTCTTGGGGTACAGTTCACGTCCCGGCGAGCCGGGTAGACCGTGTTCCCCGCAGGCAAGGTGGATAATCGACATGTCGGAAAACGCAGCAACCGCCGGGTCCGTGCCGGCTTCGACGGCTGTTCCCTCGGAACAGTACAACTACGAAATCGTCAAGA
>SLNI01000039.1 GCA_007133115.1 Thioalkalivibrio sp.
AGCGACGCTTGCAGATCCGGATTCAGGCCCGGGCGGATTGAGCACCGCGGATGCTCGCGCATGGCGGAGACGCGGTCGGATCGGGCATGATGACGCTCCCGCCGGGGCCCGATTCAGCGCTCCGGAACGGCACACAAGAAACCGTGGACCCCGACAACCGGGCGCCCCGGCTCATCCGGAGAGAAGACATCATGGTGGCAGGTCTGGACGAAAAGCTCGAACCCATTTACCAGGACGTTCTGCGTCGCAACGCCGGGGAAACGGAGTTTCATCAGGCAGTACGCGAGGTACTGGAATCGCTGGGGCCGGTTCTGGTTCGGTACCCGGAGTTTGCCGAGCACAAGATCATCCAGCGTATCTGCGAACCCGAGAGGCAGATCATCTTCCGCGTCCCCTGGCAGGATGATCAGGGCCATACGCACATCAACCGCGCTTTCCGGGTGGAATTCAACAGTGCGTTGGGTCCATACAAGGGCGGGATGCGGTTTCATCCTTCGGTGTACCTCGGGATCATCAAGTTCCTGGGCTTCGAGCAGATCTTCAAGAACGCACTGACCGGCCTGCCCATCGGCGGGGGCAAGGGCGGCAGCGACTTTGATCCGAAGGGGCGTTCCGACGCCGAGATCATGCGTTTCTGCCAGAGCCTGATGACGGAGATGTACCGCTATATCGGGGAATACACCGACGTGCCAGCCGGCGATATCGGAGTCGGGCAGCGCGAGATCGGCTACCTGTTCGGGCAATACAAGCGCATCACCAACCGCTACGAGTCGGGTGTGCTGACCGGGAAGGGGCTGGATTGGGGCGGCAGCCGTGCACGCACCGAGGCGACCGGCTACGGTGCGGTGTTCTTTCTCGAAGAGATGTTGAAGGTCCGTTCCACTTCCCTGGTCGGCAAGACCTGCGTGGTTTCCGGCTCGGGCAACGTGGCCATCTACGCCATCGAGAAGATCCATGAACTGGGCGGCAAGGTCATCGCCTGTTCCGACTCGAACGGCGTGATCCACGACGCAAAGGGGATTGATCTCGAACTGCTGAAGGAGATCAAGGAGGTCGAGCGGCGGCGGGTGAAGGTCTACGTCGAACGCCGCCCCGGCAGCACCTACGTCGAGGACGGCATCATCTGGGACATCCCCTGCGATGTGGCGCTGCCCTGCGCGACTCAGAATGAGCTCACCGGCAAGGATGCCCGCACGCTGGTCGCCAATGGCTGCATTGCGGTGGCCGAGGGCGCCAACATGCCGACCACGCCCGAGGGGGTCAGGGTTTTCCTCGACGCGGGGATAGCCTTCGGACCGGGCAAGGCCGCGAACGCCGGCGGAGTCTCGACCAGTGCGCTGGAAATGCAGCAGAACGCGAGCCGGGATTCCTGGTCCTTCGAGCACACCGAGGCACGGCTGCGCGAGATCATGGTGAACATTCACCGCACGTGCTACGAAACCGCGGATGAATTCGGCGAGCCCGGGAACTACGTGGTCGGGGCCAATACGGCCGGCTTCCTGAAGGTCGGTCGCGCGATGGTTGCGATGGGGTTGATCTGAAGGCGGGTGTTCGGGATCAGCCGGCTTCGGGTTGGTAGCAGAGCAGGCGCTGGTGCACGACATCAGCGCTGAGGCGCAGGCCGGTGGCGCGGACATCGAACGCGGTTACGGCCGCCGCCACCTCGGGATCGGACGCTTCCTCGGCCTCCGATGCAATGCGCGCGCTGGCCGGGAGTGCATTGAGCCACCCCGGGTTGTAGCGGCTTCCCGGCTGCCGCGGAAACAGCGCCACATAGGCGATGCCGGACTCGACCAGATCCTGAAAGAAGTGCGAGCCGAACGAGAGGTCGGGTGTCATGTGCTCGCCGATTTCCGCGACTTCCGCGATCACCGCGCTCCGATTGATGTCGGCGAAGCGGATGGGCACCCCCAACTCCGGGGTGCTGGTGCCCCAGCGGCCGGGGCCGATCAACAGGGTGGGGCAGTCCTCACGCTGGGCGATGCCTCGGTTGAACCGGCCCACGAGACGAGCGACGGCGTACTTCTGGCTCTGCGACAGCGCGCCGTAGCGGCGGCCGTCCACCCGGATCACGCGGCTGATCGGCTGGTCGATATTGCCGCCCATGAAGTGTCCCGTCGTGGAGAAAAGCACGCGACGGTCGGGGACGTCCGAAGGGATTTTCACGCGTTGTCCCGGGCCCACGGTCTGCAGCGGGCGGCATTGCACCAGATTCAGGGTCGGCGTACCGTCCGGCGCGAGCTGAGCGGTGAATTCGATGTCGACCGGGTACGCGTACGCAGCCTCGAGCGTCTGCAGCATGCGCCGGAGCAGCGGGCCAAACGCGGTTCGATCGAGCAGAGGGGCGAAGGTCACTCGCCAGACCGGCGTTCCCTTGTGCGCCCTCGAGCGCTCGGTAGCCTCCCGGTCGAGCTCGGCGCACCAGTGCAGGGGCAGGTCGGGGGCGACTGCGGCGAGTTCCCGCAACGGTAATGTCCGCAGCCGATTCTCGTTGACGTCCAGCACATCGATGTCGTGCTGGGAGAATCGTCCGGCGTCGTTACTATCCCCGAACGGCAGACGGTGGGGTTGGTCCAGTGCCACCACCCGGGCGTGGTCGCCCTGGATCCGATCCACGGCCCGCGTTCCGAGACCCACCACCAGTCGCAGCATGCCCGCTGCCGGGTCGAGGCTGGGATCCCAGACGAAGATGTTGCGCGATACACCGACACCCGCGCAGTCCGGCAGGTAATGGCGTCCGTGGTAACGCCCGTTGACCCGCTGCATCAGCAGCGCCATCGGTTCTTCCATCTGCTCCAGGCCGCGTTGGCGGCGATAGACCAGGGCATCGTCGCTCATGGTGCTGGCGAACACCCGGCGGATGGCGTCCTCAAGTTCCGCGAGGCGCTGCTGCGGCGATCCCTGATTCACGCAGAACAGACTCTCGTACTTGCCCGCAAAGGCGTTGCCGAAACCGTCCTCCAGCAGGCTGCTCGAACGCACGAGGAGCGGGTACTGCCCGAAATGATCCAACATGCGTTCGAGATCCAGCCGGACCTCCTCGGGCAGCTCCCCCTCCAGCATGTCCGCGTGGAGGCTCCTGGCCTCGCTGAAGAAACCGTCCGGAGTGCGTTGGCGCATCACCCGGCTCCACCACCCGTTGTGAACGAGGTAGGAGTAATAGACGTCGGAGCCCAGATAAAAGGAGTCGTGCGGATCGAGGTGGGGTTCCCAGAAATCCGGATCCTCCCGTTCCAGGATCCGGCGCGCGAGGAGCATGCCGACGGCCTTGCCCCCGATGAAACCGCTGCCGATCATCCGGCCACGGATCGCGATCAGGTCCTGCAGATCGAGATGGCGCCGCGCCAGTTCGAGAACACGCTCATCGCGGCCGATCAATACCCGGAACAGCCGATCGAGAACCTCCGTCCGACCTGGCTCCGGGGTCTCCGGTGCGGCCAGATCCGATGCTTCCAGAAACAGACGGTCCCAGTAATCCATCTGGCAGACGCTTTCGCTGTCGCGACGCAGCAGCGTGGCCTGCAGCCGGGTGGCGGTGCTGCTGTCAACGACCGGCTCGAACCGGCCGTCTCGATGGGTGTGGGGCAGAAACATGGTCGGGGATTGCCGGCGCCAGACCTTGACCGGTTGCAGGTACCGTTCGTTGCCGGCGTGGCGCACGTCGATGAGAACCTGGGTGGTCTCCCGGATCCGCGCCATGGTGCGGTGTGAATGGGCCTGGGACAGCAGTCCGAAGTAGGCGACGGTATCGAGTTCGTACAGGTAGGGGCAGACCACCCGGAACAGGTTGCCGATCATCAGGTCGGTGGCCCAGGCGGCCAGGAGATCGGAAAGACAGTCGAATACGTAGAACGCACCGCGACCATGGTCGGTGATGAGCTGATGCACGTGGCGTGTGAAGGCCTCGAACCCTTGCAGGGCATCGACACGGACGATGTGTACCTGCGGGCCCGGGGCCACCAGGGGCGCATGGCGTCCGAAGCGGAGGTAGATGATCGAACGCCCCTGCTCGGCGGCGGCCGCAACGAAGGGGGGCACGAAGTGCCGGTAGTCCTCGATGTCATCGACCCGCCAGACGACATTGTCGCCGATGCGCAGGCTATCGAGGACACGGTCCAGCTCTCCGAGGCCGGTGGATACGGAGCCACCGGGATGTGGTGTTCCCATCATGTCAGGCCGCCTTCGGGAAAACGGAAGCCGCATGGCCCACTAGAGAAGGATTCACACCGGCGGGCGGGTATCGACCTCGCGTTTGTGCTCGCGGCGGATCAACCGGACCAGGTCGGTCAGTTCGCCGGCCAGGAACTGCAGCAGGTCGTCCATCGCCAGGATGCCGGTAAGCTCGCCCTCCGCGTTGACCACCGGCATGCGGCGCACACCCATCGCGCGCATGCGCAGGATCGTTTCCCAGACACCGTCCGTCTCGCGCCCGGTCAGCAGTTCGGGCCCCATCAGGCCGCCCGTCAGCAAGGCTTCCTCGGGTGCCTCCCTGGCCATGACCTCGACGACCAGGTCACGGTCGGTCACGATTCCCAATGGCCTTGTCGGGGTCGCCGAGGTCACATCGACGACGATCAGGCTTCCGACGTGGTGATCGCGCATCAAGCGGGCCGCCGCGTAGACGGAAGCCTTGCGGTCGATCGTGACCACGTCCCGGTTGCAGATTTCCCCTATCTCGCCCACAGACATGCAAAACTCCTTCGATCGTTGTTGTTCACGTGAACCCGTACGGGTCCGAAACTGCGTCCGCGCCAGCGCAACACGCGTCGTCGTCGGCTTCGAGCGGAGCGTGCCTTGATTGTACGCTTTACCCCCGCGCAGAGGGGGTTGAAGCGAGCACCCCGCGGCCTGCATCGGCCTTTCCGCCGCGGTGGATCGGGCAAAAAAAAACCGCCCCGGGGGGCGGCTGATGATCAGCATGTGCCCTTGATTACTGCTTGGCCCAGGCGCTGTATCCGTCGGTCTTGCCCGCCAGTCCATCGTTGTAACCGGCATCGTAGGCCTCGGTGACACGCTGTTCTTCCAGCTTCGGGTTGTGCAGGTAGCCGCTCTGCCAGCCTAGTACGTAGGCATCATCGACGCCGGCGCTTTCCATCTTCGTGGACGTTTCGTAAAGGGTCTTCTTATCCATGCCGTCTTCCTCCAAAAGTGGGATCCGCGACCGGGAGAGGCTTCACGGCCCGGGCCCCGGCTCGTCACATAAACGCCGTGCAGTATAGGGCCACCGGTCGGGGCGACGTATATCCCCATCGAGAGGGTTAACCTAAGGAGTGGCTTGCTGCACCATGCACGGTCCCAGAATCGGGCCCGCGCGATCGTTGGGACGTGGACCCGCTGGCCAACCCATGGACCTCCGGATCGATCATGCAACTTTCTGACGACGACCTGATGAGCCTCGAGAGCGGCATTGCGGCTTTCGAGTCCAAGCACTTCTCGCAATCGATGCAGGCGCTGTACCCGCTGGCCGAGGCGGGCCACGTCGAAGCACAATACCGGGTGGCGATCATGTGCCAGAACGGTCTGGGCGTCGTACCCAAGCCGGAGGAGGCCGCTCGAATGATGCGCGCCGCGGCCGAGCAGGGTCACGCCATGGCGCAGCACGGTCTCGGGTTCATGTACATGGAAGG
>SLNI01000172.1 GCA_007133115.1 Thioalkalivibrio sp.
CACAGCGAGGACGAGGTCCGCTTCTTCGTCGAGGGCAGCGGCCTGTTCTGCCTGCACATCGGCAACGAGGTTCTGGGTCTGCATGCCGAGGCGGGCGACCTGATCGCGGTCCCCGCGGGAACCCGGCACTGGTTCGACATGGGTCCCGCGCCGTTCTTCGCCGCGATTCGGCTGTTCACCCACACCGAGGGCTGGGTCGCCCGATTTACCGGCGACGACATCGCGCGCCGCTTCCCGATGCTCGACCAGCTGCCTGGACCCGCGTCATGACGTCCGCCGTGTTGCTGGACATCGAGGGAACGACGACCAGCCTGTCCTTCGTCCACGACACGCTGTTCCCCTACGCCGCTGCTCACCTGGCCGATTTCGTGCGCGCCCATCGTGACGACCCGGAAGTAGCGCGACTGCTCGCGGATGCGCGGGTGTACGCGGGCGCTGATCTCGATGACGAAACGCTGATCCAGCGCCTGCTGGCATGGATCGCGGCCGATCAGAAAATCACTCCCCTCAAGGCATTGCAGGGACTGATCTGGAAAGACGGGTACGCGCGCGGGGACTTCCACGGCCACATCTATCCCGATGTCGCCCCGACCCTGCGGCTCTGGCATGCGGCCGGCCTGCGTCTGTACGTGTTTTCCTCCGGTTCCGAACAGGCCCAGAAACTGTTGTTCGCCCATACGCCGGACGGCGATCTGACCGCGCTGTTCAGCGGTCATTTCGATACGCGAATCGGCGGCAAGAAGGATGCCGCGAGCTATCGGCGCATTGCCGACGAGATCGGGGTACCGTCCGAACAGATCCTGTTCCTCTCGGACCGCCCGGAGGAACTCGACGCCGCGGCCCAGACGCGGATGGCCACGGCCGCGGTCCTGCGCGAGGGCGTGCATGGGCCTTTTGGCAGTCATCGGACCGTACCGGATTTCACGACGCTGACCCCGCACATCGATTGACCCCAGCGATGCCATGGGAGCCGAACCCATCGCCGGGACAACGTCAGCGGCGGCTGGCTGACCGCGGCGAGACCGGCATCCATTGCATGGGGCACCCTGCATAGCGCCGCGACGGCCCCGACAGGCACTGCCGCGTCCTCCGAGCCCCGTGTCCATGCGCTTGCTGTGGAGAGGCACGCGAATCCCGCTGTGGAGTGCTATCGTTACCCGCAATGGCGTGGCACGGCGGGTCCGCGCCCCACGAGCGGGATTTCCTTCCGTTCGCCGCGTCCACAACCGGGCCTGAGCAACCGGCCCTTCGAACATGGTGGTTTGCCGCAACACTCGGGATTGCCGTGGAATATGCTCTGATTCTGGTCAGCACGATTCTGGTCAACAATTTCGTGCTCGTGAAATTTCTCGGCCTGTGCCCGTTCATGGGCGTCTCCCGCAAGGTGGAGACGGCCACGGGGATGGGCCTTGCGACGACCTTCGTACTGACGCTTTCGGCCATCAGCAGCTACCTGATCAACGAGTACCTGCTGCTCCCGCTCGGTCTCGAGTACCTGCGCACCATCGCGTTCATTCTGGTGATCGCCGCGGTTGTCCAATTCACCGAAATGGTCGTGCACAAGACCAGCCCCCTGCTCTATAACGTTCTGGGCATCTTCCTGCCGCTGATCACGACCAACTGCGCGGTGCTGGGCGTGGCCCTGCTGAACGTTCAGGAGGCCCACGGCTTCGTCGAATCGGCTCTGTACGGCTTCGGTGCGGCGATCGGCTTCTCCATCGTGCTGATCCTCTTTTCGGCCATTCGCGAGCGTATCGCGGCTGCCGACGTCCCGGTGCCGTTTCGCGGCAGCGCCATCGCCATGATCACCGCGGGGTTGATGTCGCTCGGCTTCATGGGCTTCTACGGTCTGGTGCGACTGTAATCATGCTCAACGCCATTCTTGCCATTGCCGGGCTCGCGCTGACTTTCGGGTTGATCCTGGGTTATTCGGCGCAACGCTTCCGGGTCGAGGGTGACCCGATTGCGGACCAGATCGATTCCCTGCTGCCGCAGACCCAGTGCGGCCAGTGCGGCTACCCGGGTTGCCGACCGTATTCGGAAGCCATCGCTGCCGGCGAGGCCGACATCAACCTCTGCCCGCCGGGCGGCGAGGGTACCGTACTCGCGCTGGCCGACCTGCTCGGCCGCGACCCCAAGCCACTGGAGGTGGAGGTTCGGGAGAAGGCCGTCGCAATCATCGACGAGACGACCTGCATCGGCTGCACCCTCTGCATACAGGCGTGCCCGGTGGACGCGATCCTGGGCGCGGCGAAGCAGATGCACACGGTGATCGAGAGCGAGTGCACCGGCTGCGAACTGTGTCTGGAGCCCTGCCCCGTCGACTGCATCGACATGGTGCCCGTGCACGAGGGAATCTCCGGCTGGCGCTGGACCCAACCCGCCCCCTCTCCGATCGAAACTCCGCTGGCTGACCGAAATCAGCGGGCGAAACGGGCTCGGGAATCCGCCTGAACGGCGCGGTTCCCGTAAAATCGAAACCATGCATCTGCATCGATTCCACGGTGGCCTCGAGCTCCCGGGCCACAAGGCGGAAAGTACCGGGCAGCCGCTGCTGCCCCTGGGAATTCCGCACCGTCTCCATGTGCCGCTGGCACAGCACATCGGTGCGCCGGCCGTGCCGCTCTGCGCGCCCGGCGACTCGGTGCTGAAAGGCCAGCGCATTGCTCAGGCCGAAGATTACATTGGTGCCCACGTGCATGCCCCGACCTCGGGCCGGGTGGTGGAAATCGCCGAGCACCCGGTCCCGCATCCGTCCGGACTGAACGCACTCTGCATTGTTCTGGAGCCGGATGGCCACGACCAGTGGACCGACCAAGGCCTGGAGCCCTGGACCGACTGGCGCCAGCGTGATCCCCGGGAACTCCGGGAACGGGTACGTGACGCTGGAATTGTCGGCATGGGTGGCGCCGCGTTCCCCACCTCTGTGAAGCTCAATCCACGGCCAGGCAAACGCATCCATACGCTGGTGGTGAATGGCGCCGAATGCGAACCGTACATCAGTTGCGACGACACGCTGATGCGGCACTATCCGGAGGCCGTGCTGGAAGGCGTGCGGATCGTCGCCCACCTCCTGGATGCCGAACGGGTGCTGTTCGCAGTGGAGGACAACAAGCCCGCCGCGTTCCAGGCCCTCACGCAAGCCCTGCCCGAAGACGAGCGGGATCGCATCCGACTCATCTCGATTCCGAGCGTCTATCCCACCGGTGGCGAACGCCAGCTGATCCGGGTGCTCACGGGGCTCGAGGTACCCAGCAGCGGGCTTCCCGCGGATCTGGGCATCGTGTGCCAGAACCCCGGCACCCTCAAGGCCGTGCGCGATGCCGTAGTGCGGGGCCGCCCGCTGATCTCGCGAATCGTGACCGTAACCGGCCCGGGCGTGCGGGAGCCGCGCAACGTCGAGGCCCTCATCGGAACCCCGTTCGCCGATCTCGCGACCGCCGCCGGCGGGTACGCGCCTGGCGTCGATCGCCTGGTGATGGGTGGACCGATGATGGGGTTTGCGATCGCCGACGACGCGGTTCCGGTAATCAAGGGCACCAACTGCCTGCTCGCGACCCGGCCTCAGGACACCCCGTCGCCGGGTCCGTTGATGCCCTGCATCCGATGCGGCGAGTGCACCCGGGTCTGCCCGGCCAATCTGCTCCCGCAGCAGATGTACTGGTTTGCGAAAGCCCGGAATTTCGATTCCATCCAGGACTATGGGCTGTTCGACTGCATCGAGTGCGGCTGCTGCGCGCTGGTCTGCCCCAGCAACATACCGCTGGTGCAGTACTACCGTTTTGCGAAGAACGAGATCTGGGCGCGGGAAAAGGACCGCCAGAAGGCCGACCTCGCGCGCGAGCGCTTCGAATACCGAAAATTACGGCAGGAACAGGAGGAAGCCGAAAAGGCCGCACGGCTCGCCCGCAAGAAGGCGGCTCTCGAGAAGCCGGCGCCTGCGGGCGAGAAGAAAGCCGCGATCGAAGCCGCGCTGGATCGGGCACGCGCCAAGAAAGCTGCACAAGCCTCCGAGACCCCGATCGAATCCCCAGACCCTTCGGATCGCTGATGCGCTTCCCGACGCGGACCTCGCCCCATGTCGTTCCCGGCCACAGCGTCGGCGGCGTCATGCGCCAGGTTCTCTATGCGCTGGTGCCCGGCACGCTGGCCATGACCTGGTTCTTCGGCTGGGGTGTGCTCGTGAACGTGACGCTCGCGATTCTGTTCGCGGCAGGGTTCGAAGCGCTGATGGTGGCCCTGCGGCGGCGGCCCGTCCTGGACACGCTCAGCGACTCCAGCGCCATCCTGGCGGGCTGGCTGTTCGCGTTGGCGATTCCACCGCTGGCCCCGTTCTGGGTGCTTCTGGTCGGCGTGATGTTCGCAATTGTCGTGGCCAAACACCTGTATGGCGGGCTGGGCTACAACCCCTTCAACCCCGCGATGGTCGGCTATGTGGTGGTGCTGGTTTCGTTCCCACGCGAGATCTCGCTCTGGCCCGCTCCCCAGTCGCTTCTCGACAGCAATTCCCTGGGCTTGCTGCAGACGCTGCAGATTTCGCTCACCGGGCGTCTTCCGGACGGGGTGGAGTGGGACGCGATCACGCGCGCCTCGCCTCTGGACCTGATGCGCGATGGCCTGGTTGCGGGGCAGACGGTCGACGAGATCACCCGCAACCCGATCTTCGGCTCCTTCTCGGAAACCGGTTGGGAGTGGACCGGCAACCTGTTCCTGCTCGGCGGTCTCTGGTTGCTCTACCGGCGCGTGATCAGCTGGCATATCCCGGTATCGATGCTGCTGACCCTGGCCACCGTGGCCGGACTGTTCTGGGTGATCGATCCCGGGCAATTCGCTTCCCCGGCTTTCCATGTCTTTAGCGGAGCCGCGATCATCGGGGCCTTCTTCATTGCCACCGACCCGGTCTCGGCCGCGACGACTCCGCTTGGGCGTGTCCTCTTCGGGGCTGGCATCGGGCTGCTCACGTACGTGATCCGAACCTGGGGCGGCTATCCGGACGGTGTCGCGTTCGCGGTCCTGCTGATGAACATGGTGGCGCCGACGCTGGACCACTACACGCGGCCACGGATTTTCGGCCACTCGGACAACCGGCATGGCTAGGGTGCTGGCGCGCGACGTCATCATCACTACCGTGCTGCTGGGATTGTTCGCGGCCGTCGGAGCCGGTCTCGTAGCCTGGGTGCACCTGGCCACGGAGGCAAGGATCGCGGACAACCAGCTGGCGGTGACCCGCGCGCGCGTGTCCGAGCTGCTCAAGGGACTGGACTACGGGAACGACCCGGTCGCGGACCACACCACGGTCGGACACGCCCGTCTCGGCGGGCAGGATCTTCCGGTATGGTTCGCGCGGCAGGGGGACGAGATCACCGGGGTCGTGCTCTCCGCTGTCGCGCCCAACGGATACAGCGGCAGCATCCACCTGCTGGTCGGGGTTGACCGAGCGGGCAATGTACTGGGCGTGCGCGTGACCCGGCACCGGGAAACACCGGGTCTGGGCGACGACATTGAAGCCGAGCGTTCCGACTGGATTCTGGGCTTTCGCGGACGCTCCCTGAACAACCCGCCGGTCGAACTGTGGCGGGTCCGCAAGGATGGCGGGATCTTCGATCAGTTCACCGG
>SLNI01000101.1 GCA_007133115.1 Thioalkalivibrio sp.
CCATCGGTTCGCGGGCACGTCTGAGAATCGCCCCGCGTACCTCGGCGAAATGCTCGCCGAGTTCGGAGTCACCCGCGACAAAGCGCGCCCGAACCAGGGCCTGGTGTTCCCAGGTCCAGGCCGACGCCTCCTGGTAGCGGGCAAAGGCGTCGAGTCCGCTGACCAGCAGTCCGGAGAGGCCGCTGGGGCGCAGGCGCGTGTCAACCTCGTACAGGCGTCCCGCGGAGGTGAACGCCCCCAGGAGATGCACAATGCGCTGCGCCACGCGTGCGAAAAACTCGCCATTGTCGATCTCGCGGGGGCCGGTCGTCCGCGCAGCCTCGCCCTCGCTGTCATGCAGGAACACAACGTCCAGATCAGAACCATAGCCCAGCTCCAGCCCGCCGAGCTTGCCGTACCCGATGATGGCGAAACGCGCGCGGCGCCGAGCATCCCCCTCTCCACACCAGGGCTCTCCGTGGCGCGCGGCCATCGCCTTCCAGGACAGCTCCAGCACTTTCTCCAGCAGTACTTCGGCAAGCCAGGTGAGGTGATCAGAGACCTTCATCAACGGCAGGTAACCCATGATATCCGCCGCGGCCACGCGCAGCGTCTGGACCTGCTTGTACTGACGTAACCGGTCGAGAACCTGCTCCTGGTCCTCGAGAGGGAACTGCGCCAGTTCGTGGTCCAGCTCCTCTCTCAGCACGTCGTGCCCCGGGGGCGCGTAGAGGACCCGAGGGTCGAGAAGCTCATCGAGCAGTACCGGGTGACGGGTGAGCTGATCACTGATCCAGGAACTCGCCTCGCACAACTTCACCAATTGCGAAAGCGCGAGTGGATTTTCCACCAGCAGCGACAGATAGACCGAACGGCGGGCGATGGTTTTTACCAGCTGTAGAGCCCGCGGAAGCACCGGATCCGGCGCGTCGATCTCGGCAATGGCGCCCAGCAGCAGCGGCATCAGCCGATCCAGCCGCTGCCGGCCGGTTTCGCTGAGGCTTCGTGTGACCGGACTGTCGCGCAAGGCCGCGATGCCTTCGTATGCCGCGGCGGGCTCGGCAAACCCCATTTCTTGCAAAATCGGGAGCACTTCTTCCCGCTGCAGCTTCTCCGACCAGAGATGATTCATCACCCGCTGTCGGCCCGCGGCCGGCACCGCGCTGACCGCATCGCTGTCGTCCCGCTGAGGCGCCGAGAAGACCTGCTCGAACTGGGCATGAACGCGCTGCTGCTGCCGCAGCAAGGCCGTCTCGAAGGTGGCCTCGTCCGAATATCCCATTGCCAGCGCGAGGCGGGTGCGGTCGAAGGGATTGGACGGCAGCCGATGGGTCTGTTGATCATTCTGCATCTGCAGCCGGTTCTCAACCCGGCGCAGAAACCGGTAGGCTTCGACGAGCTGGTCGACGGCATGACGGGGCAGCAGGTTCTGCTCTGCCAGCGTCTCCAGAACCCCAAGCAGGTCCCGGCGTTGCAGGGCCCGGTCGTGCCCCCCACGGATCAACTGGAACACCTGCCCGACGAATTCGACCTCCCGAATGCCCCCCTCGCCGTGCTTCACGTCCTCGATCCGCTCCTTGCGCACTGACTCCTCGTTGATCATGCGCTTGACTTCGCGCAGGTTGGCGAAGGCTCCGTAGTCCAGGTATCGGCGGTAAATGAAAGGCCGCAGCTTTTCCATGAGGCGCGCGCCCGCGTCCGGATCCCCCGCCAGCACCCGGGCCTTGATCAGCGCGTACCGCTCCCACTCGCGACCATGCGCCTGGTAATAGTCCTCCATCGCATCGAAGTGCATCACCAGGGGACCGGATCCGCCGAAAGGGCGCAACCGCATGTCGACCCGGTAACAGAAGCCCTCGGGAGTTACATCGGCCAGAGCGGCGATCAATGCACGGCCCAGACGCTGAAAGAATTCCTGGTTGTCGATGCTCCTCGCACCATCGGTACTCCCCGGGCGCCAATACGCGAAGATGAGATCGATGTCCGAGGAAAAGTTGAGCTCCTGACCACCCAGCTTGCCCATTCCGAGCACGATCAGCGACTGCGGCATGCCCTCGCCATCGCGCGGAACGCCAAACCGTTCGTGGTATTTCACCTCAAGCCACGAGAGCGCGCCCTGCACCAGGGTATCCGCAAGTCGTGTCAGGTCGTGCAGAGTCTCATCAAGGTCGGCGTCGCCCAGCAGGTCGCGCCAGGCGATCCGGATGAGTTCACGATGCCGCAGCTCGCGCAGGCACACCTTGAGCCCGTTTTCATCGCTAACCGCGTGGGTGCACGTGCGCAACACGTCACGCAGCTCCGAATCGCTACGCGCCGGCATTTTCCGGTCGGACGTCAGTGTATCTAGGACATACTCCGGATGACGTTTGGCCGTCTGGGCAACATAGTCGCTGCAGAGAAACACCCGTTCGGCGCCCGGGATTGCGGCGGGCGCGTCGGCAACCCGCTCGAGAAATCGGGCCAGCAGATTCCGCGCACGTTCCTGCATGGCGGGTGGCAGGAGATTCAGGTCGGGAATGCGTGGCGGCTCCATGGGGCAAGCCTACCAGCCCCTCTTCTTCAGGGGGAGCGGAGACGGTCCGAGCGAATGCGCGGCGGCATTGACACCCCATCGGGTTTAAATGACAATGCTTCTTGTTCGCTCTATGCGAACCAACCGCATTCAGGAGAAAACATGTTCCAACACGTCTCTGGAGTCTTCACCATGGCCGCCCTCGCGGTCGCTCTGGCGTTTCCCGCGACTGCCACTGCCGAGGGCGAAGTCAATCTCTATTCCGCCCGCCAGGAAAATCTGATCAAGCCACTACTGGACGATTTCACCCGGGACACGGGGATCCGGGTGAACCTGCTCACGGGCAGAGCCGACGAACTGCTGCAGCGCCTGCGTCTCGAAGGCCGGAATTCTCCTGCCGATGTACTGATCACGGTGGATGCGGGCAACCTGCATCAGGCGAAAGCGGCTGGCGTCCTGTCCGGCATCGAATCCCGGGTGCTGGACGAGAACATCCCGGAGAGCTACCGCGATCCCGAGGGCCAGTGGTACGGGCTGTCGATGCGCGCGCGACCGATCCTCTACAACAAGGAAAAGGTCGACCCCTCGGAACTCTCCACCTACGAGGCCCTGACTGAGGCCCAGTGGAAAGGCCGGATCTGCATCCGCTCATCGTCGAACATCTACAACCAGTCCATGATCGCCTCGATCATCGCGAGCGACGGTGCCGAGGCCGCGCAGTCCTGGGCCAATGGCATCGTGAGCAACATGGCACGGCCACCACAGGGCGGCGACCGCGACCAGATCCGCGCCGCGGCGGCCGGAGTCTGCGATATCGCGATCGCCAACACCTACTATCTCGGCGCCATGCTCGCCGGGGACGACCCTGCCCAGCGCGCGGATGCCGAACAGATGGGCGTGTTCTTCCCCAACCAGGAGGACCGGGGTACCCACGTGAACATCAGTGGCGCGGGCATCAGCGCCCACGCACCCAACCGTGACAACGGCATCCGTCTCATCGAGTACCTCACGGGTGAAGACGCGCAGCGCTGGTACGCCGAAGTCAATCAGGAATATCCGGTTCGCCCGGATGTGCCGGCGAGTGAAATCCTCCTGGGCTTCGGCGACTTCAAGGCGGACAATCTGAACCTGTCCCTGCTCGGCGTGCACAATGCCGAGGCCGTCCGCATCATGGACCGCGCGGGCTGGCGCTGAAACCGGCCGGCACCGCGTTCGTCGCCCTCCCGTCCCCAGCTGGAGCGGGGGCGGGCGGGATCGGGGTGTAATGGTGAATAAGAACATTTACTATTCGCACCCATGGAGCACATCTTGAGCAGCCGGGCCCGGCGCACGCGGACGCCGGGCCTTTTTTCTCGTGGACGTCCCGGCGCATGGCAGATCCTCTCGGTGCTGGTCGCGCTGATCCTGGCACTGCCCGTGCTGGTGATTTTCGCCCATGTGTTCCTCCCCGCCGGCGACGTCTGGGTGCATCTTCGCCAGACCTTGCTCGGCGAGTACGTGCGCAATTCCCTGCTGCTTCTGTTCGGCGTCGGCGTCGGCGTACTGGTGATCGGCATCCCGGTCGCATGGCTGGTCAGTGTCTGCGAGTTTCCGGGAAGACGCCTGTTCCAATGGGCATTGATGCTGCCGCTGGCCATGCCGGCCTACATCATCGCCTACACCTACACGGGAATGCTGGATTTCACTGGTCCGGTGCAGGTACTGATTCGCGACATCACCGGTCTCGGCTACGGACAGTACTGGTTCCCGGAAATCCGTTCGTTGACCGGCGCCATGCTGATGCTGACGCTGGTGCTCTACCCCTACGTCTACCTGCTGACGCGAGCGGCCTTCCTCGAACAGTCGGTCTGCGTGCTCGAAGTGTCGCGAACCCTGGGCAGCGGCCCTTATTCCGGCTTCCTGCGGGTTGCATTGCCGCTGGCCCGACCCGCGGTGATCGCCGGCCTCACGCTGGCATTGATGGAGGTTCTGGCGGATTACGGCACCGTCGCCTATTTCGGGATCCCGACATTCACCACCGGTATCTTCCGAACCTGGTACGGCCTCGCGGACCCCGGGGCAGCCGCCCAGCTTGCCGCCGTCCTTCTCAGTTTCGTTTTCATCCTGATCCTGCTCGAGCGCTGGTCGCGGATGCGCGCGCGCTTCCACCACACGAGTTCCCGCTACTCCACCCTGCCGCGTTACCAGTTGCGGGGCTGGAAGGCGGCGGGCGCGGTTGCCGCGTGCCTGATTCCGGTTCTGCTGGGATTCCTGGTGCCGGCCGCGCAATTGACGATCTGGGCGTTGCGTACGACCGAGCAATGGCTGAATCCCGAATTCGCGGGACTCGTCCTCAACACGTTCTACCTCGCCGCCCTGGCCGCCGTCATTGCCGTCGTGCTGGCCCTGTTGCTCGCTTACGCGCGGCGCATGGAGGGCGGCCTGATCACCGGCATCGCCGTGCGGGTCGCGGGCCTGGGCTACGCGGTTCCTGGCACGGTGATCGCGATTGGCGTGATGCTGCCTTTCGCATGGTTCGACAACACGCTCGACGGATTCATGCGCATGCATTTCGGGATTTCAACCGGGCTCCTTCTGTCGGGCACGCTGGCGGCCCTGCTGTTCGCGTACGCGGTGCGTTTTCTGGCCGTCTCGCTGCAGACCGTCGAGGCCGGACTGGGCAAGATCAAGCCGAGCATGGACGATGCCGCCCGATCACTGGGCATGCGCCCGCTGGCGACGCTGACCCGGGTGCACCTCCCCATCATGCGCGGCACGCTGCTGACGGCGCTGCTTCTGGTCTTCGTCGATGTCTTGAAGGAACTTCCAGCGACCCTGATCCTGCGGCCCTTCGACTTCAATACCCTCGCCGTGCGGGCCTTCGAGCTGGCTGGCGACGAACGGCTGGCCGAATCATCCAGCGCGGCGCTGGCGATCGTGCTCGTCGGACTCCTTCCGGTTATCCTGATCAGCCTGACCATCGAACGATCCCGGCCCGGGCAGACGCAGCGGGCCCGGGCCCGAAAGCGACGGACCGATGACGCACCTCTCGCCCTGCCCGCCGGCGCCCAAGCTTCATGACTGAGCATCCACACCAGAGCGCGCGACACGC
>SLNI01000111.1 GCA_007133115.1 Thioalkalivibrio sp.
AAATATGGCGTCCCCACGGGGATTCGAACCCCGGTCGCCGCCGTGAAAGGGCGGTGTCCTAGGCCTCTAGACGATGGGGACGCAGAGGCAGCGTCGTACTGCTTTACTCAGGGGGACCTTTCGGCTCGGACCCGTCACCGGGGCTGTGCAGAAGGGTCGTGACTACACCGTTGAACACCAGCAGGAATCCTACGGGTACCATCGCGATCAAGGGTTTGGCCCAGGCATCACTGCCGAAGAACATCAACCCGAAACCGCCGATCAAACCGACTGCTCCGAGCACGAGACCGAGGTACAGCGAAATCATCCCGAACTTGTGCATGCCTTGCTCGCATTCCACCTTTTGGTGGAGCCAGGCGGGATCGAACCGCCGACCTCCTGCATGCCATGCAGGCGCTCTCCCAGCTGAGCTATGGCCCCGAAAGGCGAGCGCGCAATTTACCCACGCGACCCGGGGGTGTCAAGCGGATGACTCGGAAATCTTGGTTTGCGCCCGCTCGATGCGGGCCAGCGTCCGCTCGCGCCCAACCAGGACCAGGGTTTCGTCGATCGAGGGCGACATGGTACTGCCGGTCAACGCGACCCGCAGCGGCTGTGCCACCTTGCCGAGTTTCAGCTCCAGCATCTCCCCGGTGCGCAGCACGACCTGGTGCAGGGCGTCCTTCTCCCAGGCGCCCAGCGCGCGGAAACCGTCGTGCAGCGCCTGCAGCACCGGCAGGGCCGCAGACGTCAGGTTTTTCTGGAAGGCCTTCTCGTCGTACCCGGCGAACTCGCGGTAGAAATAGACGCTGGCCTCGGCCATTTCACGCAGGGTGTGGCAGCGGTCACGCTGCACCTGCACCACGTCGCGCGGCTCGGGACCGGTCGACGGGTCGATCCCGATCTGGCCCAGGTGCCAACTGAGCTCACGGGCGACGTGGTCGGGCTCCAGCGTACGGATATAGTGCTGGTTCAGCCAAAGCAGCTTTTCGGGGTTGATCGCCGAGGCGGACTGATTCACGTCGCCGATATCGAACAACCGGACCAGTTCGTCGAGCGTGAAGATCTCCTGGTCGCCGTGGGACCAGCCCAGGCGCACCAGGTAGTTCAGGATCGCTTCGGGCAGGAAGCCCTCGTCACGGTATTGCATCACCGACACCGCGCCGTGGCGCTTGGAAAGCTTGGTTCCGTCGGGCCCCAGGATCATCGGCAGGTGGCCGTAGCGCGGCGCTTCCGCGCCCAGAGCCTTCAGGATGTTGATCTGGCGTGGCGTATTGTTCAGGTGATCATCGCCCCGGATCACGTGCGTGATGTCCATGTCCATGTCGTCGACCACGACGGTCAGATTGTAGGTTGGGGTGCCGTCGGAGCGGGCGATGATCAGGTCGTCCAGTTCACTGTTCTGGAAGACCACCCTGCCCCGCACCATGTCGTCGACGATGGTCACGCCCTCCCCCGGCTGACGGAACCGCACCACCGGCTGCACGCCTTCCCGCGGCTCGGTGCGATGACGGCAGCGCCCGTCGTAACGGGGCTTCTCCTTGCGCTCCATCTGCCCTGTCCGCATCGATTCCAGTTCCTCGCGCGTGCAGTAGCAGTGGTAGGCGTGGCCGGCATCGAGCAGCTGCTGGATCACCTCCCGGTATCGCGGGAAGTGCTGGGTCTGATAGAACGGCCCCCGATCGTAGTTCAGGCCCAGCCAGGACATGCCCTCGAGAATCGCGTTCACCGACTCGACGGTGCTGCGCTCAAGGTCGGTGTCCTCGATGCGCAACACGAACGCGCCGCCGTGGTGACGCGCGTAGAGCCAGGAGAAAAGCGCCGTGCGGGCACCGCCGATGTGCAGGAATCCGGTGGGACTGGGGGCGAAACGGGTGCAAGTGCTCATTTGGGCTCTAAGGGCGTGGGGAGTGGACGCGGAAGCGTTTCAGGGTAGCAAAGTCCAGGGGCCCAGACAGCCTGCCGGACTTTTGCAGGCGCCTTGCCAGCCGTGGAAACTGGGAGTAATGTCCCCACCGCGTCCGTGGGAAAGGGCGCGAAGCGCGCCGGCGTTGCGCCGGCATCATGACCTTCCAGGTGTTCCGCCCTCCAAGGTGGAATGAAACGGGAAGCAGGTGAAAAACCTGCGCTGCCCCCGCAACGGTAAGCGGAGATTCCGGATCCGACAGGATCCCGGAGTGCGACGGGACCACTGCCACTGCGCCGAAACGGCGTGGGAAGGCGTCCCGCCACGTCGATACATGCATCGACGTTCCGCAAGCCCGGAGACCGGCCTGAAAGGTTGCAACCAGACCGCGGCGGGCTGTCTGGGCGGATTGCGGCGGCTGCCTGCGCGGCCCGTCGAGCCTTCCGTCTTGCCCGTCCGGCCGTATCAATGGCTTGCGGAGGGCAACCATGCACCACAGCTTTTCCACGTTTCAGACCCGGGGCCTGCGCCTTGCGGTACTCACGGTCCTGGCCACGTCCGGGGCGGCACAGGCCGCCGAGCGGCTCGACCCGATCGTCGTCACCACACCGATGCGCATGGCGCAGACCGTCGATGAATCCCTGCACCCGGTGACGGTTCTGACCCGGGACGACATCGAGCGCCGCCAGCCCGCGGACGTACCCGCGCTGCTGCGCGGCCTGCCCGGTGTGCAGGTCAGCAGCACCGGCGGTTTCGGCAAGCAGTCCAGCGTGTTCCTGCGCGGCAGCAACGCCAATCAGCTGATCGTGTTGATCGACGGTGTCCGGGCCGGCTCGGCGACTGCCGGGGGCGCAGCCTGGGAGTTCATCCCGGTGGATCAGATCGAGCGCGTGGAGGTGGTGCGCGGACCCCGCGCTTCAGCCTACGGTGCCGATGCGGTGGGCGGTGTGATCCAGATCTTCACGCGCGGTGCGGAAGGCGGTTCGACCCGTGAAGTCAGCGCGGGCTACGGCCGCTTCGATACCCGTAAGGCCAGCGTGTCGCTGGGCGATCAGGGCGAAGCGTTTCGGTATCACCTCGGGTTCAGTCACGTCGCCAGCGACGGCTACGACGTGCGCAGCGACGGCGATCCCGACGACGACGGATACCGCAACGATTCCCTGAACCTGCGGTTGGGGTATGCCGCCGCATCGGGCTTCGATATCGAGGCGCGCCTGCTTCGTGCCGAGGGTGAGACCGATTTCGACAACGCCTTCGGCATGCCCGGGGAGAGCCGCGAGGATTTCGTGCAGCAGGCTACCTCGGTGTTGCTGTCCGCACCCCTCGGGGAAGGGCTTCGGGGGCGGCTGACCGTGGGGGAGACCCGCGACGAACGCGATACCACCGACGCCGGCTTCGATTTCCAATTCGACACCCGACGCCAGAATGTAACGGCGGAACTGGACTGGGAGACGGCCATCGGGCAGATGACCCTGGGCGCCGACTACCTGGAAGACCGGGTCTCCAGCAGCGTGGACTACGCCCGCGATCGCCGCGACACCCGCGCGGTCTTCGCCCAGCTTCAGAGCGACTTTGGCCCGCACCGGCTGGGCGCGGGTCTGCGGCATGACCGCTTCAGCGATTTCGGCAACCGCAACACCGGGGATTTCGCCTGGGGATACCGGTTTACCGAGGACTGGGATTTCCGTGCCAGCGTCGGCACCGCGTTCCGGGCCCCGACCTTCAACGAGCTGTACTTTCCCTTTGGGGGCAACCCCACGCTGGAACCCGAGCGCTCGCGCAATCTCGAGGCGGGGCTTACCCACTTCCGTGGGGCGCATGCACTTTCGGTCACCACGTTCCAGAACCGGATCCGCGACCTGATCGTGCTGGACGCCAACTTCATTCCCCAGAATGCGAGCCGGGCCCGCATCACGGGTGTCGAAGCGGAGTGGTCCTGGATCACCGGTGACTGGCGCGCCTCCGCGGCCTACACCTGGTTACGTGCCCGGGACGAGGAAACGAACCTGCAACTGCCCCGGCGCGCACGCGACAGCCTGCGGCTCGATCTCGATCGTGACCTGGATCGCGCGAGCCTCGGCGCCAGCGTGATCGGCCAGGGCCGCCGCTACGACGACCGCACCAACGCGGTGGAATTGCCCGCCTACGCGACCCTGGATCTGCGCGCGGGCTATCGGCTGAGCCCACAATGGACAGCATCGGCGACCTGGACCAACCTGCTCGACCGCGACTACGAGACCGTGGCGGGGTATCCGCAGCCGGGTCAGGCGTTCAACCTCGAGCTGAGGGGGCGGTTTTGACCGCCCCTGCGTCACCGGCCACCGTGCTGTTCCCAATCCACCCAGGGAGGTCCTGATGGGCAATCGCCTCACCCGCATCACCACCCGCACCGGCGACGACGGCAGCACGGGTCTGGCGACAGGCACGCGCCTGCCGAAGGACTCGGCCCGCATCGAAGTCATGGGCGACGTCGACGAGCTGAACAGCGTTCTGGGTCTTGTCCTGGCGCAGAATCCCGGGAGCCCGCGGTCGGATTGGCTCCTGGAGATCCAGCACGACCTGTTCGACCTCGGCGGCGAACTGGCACTGCCGGGACAGGCGCTGATGGCGCCCGAGCGCGTGTTCTGGCTGGAGGAACGCCAGGAGGAGATGAATGCGGTGCTACCGCCGCTGAAGGAGTTCATCCTGCCGGGCGGCGGCGCGGCGGCCACGACCACTCACCTCGCGCGGGCGGTATGCCGTCGCGCGGAACGCCATCTCGTGCACCTGCACCGGGAAGAACCCGTCACCGAAGTGGCCCGCCAGTACCTGAATCGGCTGTCCGACTTTTTGTTCGTGCTGGCGCGCGTGCTGGCCCGGGAAACCGGGGACGGTGAAGTGTTCTGGCGCAGCCGGAGAACTCGCGGGGTCGAGTGAACCATGGCGCGCGACATCCCGTTGACGAACCGTCTCGCGCTCCCGCTGGCGCTGGCCGCACTGAGCGTGCTGCCGTGGATCGGGCTGTCCGCGGAACCCGCGAGGATCGACCCGGACGCCACGGTGATCGACGATCGCGGCCGCGAGGTGCAGGTGACCGCGCATCCGGAGCGCATCATCAGCCTGGCGCCGCATCTGACGGAGCTGCTGTTCGCCGTCGGAGCCGGGGAACGCATCGTCGCCACCGTGGAACACGCAGACCACCCGGCGGAGGCCCGGTCGCTGCCGCGGATCGGTTCGGCCGTGCAGCTGGATCTGGAGCGGATCGTCGCGCTGGAGCCGCAGCTGGTGATCGCGTGGGCCAGCGGCAGTCCGCGTGCACCGATGGAACGGCTGGAGGCGCTGGGTCTGAACGTGTACTACAGCGAGCCTACGGATTTCGCGGGGATCGCCCGGGATCTGCGGCGGCTGGGGCAGATCAGCGGGACGAGCGACTCCGCAGAAGCCGCGGCGGCGGCCTTCGAACGCGAGATCGGAGATTTGCGCGCGCGTCATTCCGGCCGGGCGCCGATCACGGTGTTCTACCAGGTGTGGGACCCGCCGCTGATGACCGTGAACGACCGGCACCTGATCGGCGAAGCCCTGCGGCTGTGCGGCGGGACGAACGTGTTCGGGGATCTGGAAGCCCTGGTGCCCCGCCCGGGCCGGGAGGCCGTGCTGGCCGCGAACCCGGAGGTGATCGTCACCGGCGG
>SLNI01000091.1 GCA_007133115.1 Thioalkalivibrio sp.
ACCGCCTCCTGTTCGTGCACATCCATCGGAAGCAGATTCAACTGGTGCTCGGCTCCCTCGGCATCACCCGCCTGCAATAGCGCCCGGGCCAGGTCGATCTTGAGCACGTGATGCTCCGGGTCGCTGGCCACAGCAGCCTGAAGGTCGTCCACAGCGCCGGCGCTGTCGCCGGCTTCCAGTTTTTCCAGGGCCTGCTTGCGAATCTGGTCCGAGGCCCGTTCGACGTATCGGTCGAGGATGGCCCGGATGGCCGATTCGGGCTGCACGCCCATGAACTGATCCACCGGCTTGCCGTCGCGGAAACACATCACCGTGGGCAGGCTGCGCACCCCGAACTGGCTGGCCAGCGCCTGCTGCTCGTCGCTGTTTACCTTCGCGAGCCGGAACTTGCCGGCATATTCATCGACCAGTTTGGCCAGCACCGGCATCAGCATCTTGCAGGGACCGCACCAATCGGCCCAGAAATCGACCAGTACGGGTCGTCTGAAGGATTCCTCGATGACCGCGCTGTCGAAGTCGCCGGCGGTGACGTCCATGAGATCGTGGGTGGCTTGTACCATGTAGGGCTCCGGAATCCGTTGAGTTCGTGCGTTGCATTGTCGGGCCGTTCCCGGGGATTTCAAGCATGCCGGGTGCGGCCGCTAACCGTGTGCAGAGACCTCTCGCCGCACTACACTAGGGCGGCCGTCACTTCGAGGATCCCCCAAGTTGACTTACTCCGCATCCGACATCGAAGTACTCCAGGGGCTCGACCCGGTGCGCATGCGCCCCGGGATGTACACGGACACCTCGCGCCCCAATCACCTGGCCCAGGAGGTCGTCGACAACTCCGTGGACGAGGCCATCAGCGGCTTCGCGAGCAATATCGACGTGGTGCTGCACAAGGACGGGTCGCTGTCGGTAACGGATGACGGAAGGGGCATGCCGGTGGATGAACACCCGGGGGAAAAGCGCCCTGGAGTCGAGGTCATTCTGGGCATGTTGCATGCGGGGGGGAAGTTCTCGGACAAGAATTACCAGTTCTCCGGCGGCCTGCACGGGGTCGGGGTCTCGGTGGTCAACGCCTTGTCGAAACACCTCGAGGTGTGGATCCGTCGCGACGGCAAGGAGTACAACATCGCCTTCGCGGGGGGGAACAAGGTCAGTGAGCTCGAGGTCGTCGGCGATGTGGCCCGGCGTAACACAGGCACCCGCCTGCGGTTCTGGCCCGATCCGCACTATTTCGACAGCCCGAAGTTCTCCGTATCGCGCCTGAAGCACGTGCTTCGGGCCAAGGCCGTGCTGTGCCCCGGGCTGCGTGTGAGTTTCGCCGACGAAGTCACCGGCGAAACCTGCGAATGGCGGTATGCGGATGGGCTGAAGGATTACCTGCTGGAAGCACTGGAGGGCCTCGAGCGGGTACCGGACGAACCCTTCATGGGCGCGGTGTCTGGCAGCAAGGAAGCCGTCGACTGGGCAGTACTCTGGCTTCCGGAGGGGGGTGAAGCGGTTTCCGAAAGCTACGTGAATCTGATCCCCACCCCGCTCGGCGGTACCCATGTGAATGGGTTACGGACTGGGCTTACCGAGGCGGTGCGTGAGTTCTGCGAGTTTCGCAACCTGATTCCGCGGGGCGTGAAACTGGCGCCCGAGGATGTCTGGGACCGGGTCGCGTACGTGGTTTCGTTCAAGATGCAGGATCCGCAGTTCGCGGGGCAGACCAAGGAGCGCCTGGGATCGCGCGAAGCGGCTCCGTTCGTCGCCGGCGTGGTCAAGGACAGCTTCAGCCTGTGGCTGAACCAGCATCCGGGAGTGGGCGAGCGCATTGCCGAACTCGCGATCCAGAACGCCCAGCGCCGGCAGCGTGCGGGGCGCAAGGTGGTCCGCAAGAAGCTCACCCAGGGACCCACCCTGCCCGGCAAACTGGCGGACTGTGCGAGCCAGGACCTTTCCCGCACCGAACTTTTTCTGGTCGAGGGCGATTCGGCGGGTGGCTCCGCCAAGCAGGCGCGGGACCGCGAATTCCAGGCCATCATGCCGTTACGGGGAAAGATCCTGAATTCCTGGGAAGTCGATCAGGATCAGGTCCTGGGTTCGCAGGAGATTCACGACATCAGCGTTGCCGTGGGGGTGGATCCGGGCAGTGCGGAGCTGGAAGGCCTGCGCTACGGCAAGGTGTGCATCCTGGCCGATGCGGACTCCGATGGGGCGCATATCGCGACGCTGCTATGCGCGTTGTTCGTGCGCCACTTCCGGCCTCTGGTCGAGAGAGGCCACGTGTTCGTGGCGATGCCGCCCCTGTTCCGGGTCGACGTCGGCAAGGAGGTTTTCTACGCGCTGGACGATGCCGAGCGGCTGGGGATCCTGGAGCGTATTGAAGCCGAGCATCGTCGTGGCAAGGTAACCGTGACCCGGTTCAAGGGCCTCGGCGAGATGAACCCGCTGCAGCTGCGCGAGACGACCATGAACCCCGACACGCGCCGCCTCGTGCGCCTGACTCTGGAGTCCGGGGACGAGACGAACGGGCTGCTGGACATGCTGCTCGCAAAGAAACGCGCCGCCGACCGCAAGCACTGGCTCGAGGTCAAGGGTCACCTCGCGGAGGTTTGAGCCGGGGAAGACCCGGTGCCCGCGTGACCCAGCCCCTCGCCCGGTCGCGGAACGCCGCAAGTACCTCCGTGTAGGCTTGACGGCAGCATCCATGCTGCCGACACCCGCGACCGGGCGAGGGGCTGGGTCACGTTCCAGATCGCCCGCAGCGGCTTCCGCACACGGGGTGAGCGTCAGGCACCCAATACCGGTGTCGCCGCGTTCCGAAGTCGGTTCAATGCCCATGCGACGTGTTCGCGGACCAGGACGGAGGCGTGCTGCGCGCGCCGCTCGAGGGCGGCGATCGCGTCGGGCGTCGCCGGTCCGTTGCCCAGGGCTACCGAGATGTTTCTCAGCCAGCGCTCGTGACCGATGCGGCGGATCGCCATGCCGGCCGTGCGGTCCAGGAATTCGGATTCGTCCCAGGCGAACAGTGCCAGCAGCGAGGCGGCATCGAGCCCGTGCCGGGCGATGAAGTCGGGCTCCGCGCTGACTTCGGCGAAGCGATTCCAGGGGCAGACCATCTGGCAGTCGTCGCAACCGTAGATCCGGTTACCGAGCAGCGGTCGCAATTCTTCCGGGATGGATCCGCGGTGCTCGATGGTCAGGTAGGAAATGCACCGCCTTGCATCGAGATCGTAGGGTCCGCGGAAGGCCCGTGTCGGGCAGATATCGAGGCAGGCGCTGCATTGGCCGCAATGAGCGCTGACGGGCTCATCGATCGGCAGGGGCAGATCAGTGAAGAGCTCCCCGAGGAAGAACCAGGAACCTGCTTCGCGCGACAACAGGTTGGTGTGCTTCCCGATCCATCCGAGACCGGCCTGTTCGGCGAGGGCCTTTTCAAGCACCGGCGCGCTGTCGGTGAACGCGCGATATCCGAACGGACCCACCGCGTCTTCGATGCGATCCGCGAGCTTCTGGATGCGTCGGCGCAGCAGCTTGTGATAATCCCGTCCCAGCGCGTACCGTGAGACGTAGCCAAGTGAGGGGTCGGAGAGGATGGTCTCGGGCGCGCGCGCGGCGGGTGGGAGATAATCCATGCGCAGGCTGACGATGCGCCGCACGCCGGGCAGCAGGCGCGCAGGCTCTCGGCGCAGTTCGGCCCGATCCGCCATCCAACCCATGTCGCCGTGTGATCCCTTTTCGAGCCAGGCGTCCAGACGCTCGGCGTGATCGCCGACGGAAGCGGGGCTGATGCCGACGGCCTGGAAGCCCAGTTCGTGGCCCCACTGGCGGATCTGCCCGGCGAGTTCCTGGCATTGGCTTGGAGTGAGGGTTTGCGGCACGATCGATTCCACGCCCTTTCGGAGTAGCGTATACCGTGAATGATCACCCGATGACGGGGAGCATTGCCAACCGCCTGTATGGCGAGAAGGGCATGCGCGAACTCGACCGCCGTGCGCTCGCGCAACCGGGGATGGCGGGCGGACAGTTGATGGATCGAGCGGGAGCGGCATTGCTGCAGGCGCTCGGGCAGCACTTCCCCGATGCCCGGCGGCTGGGCGTACTCTGCGGTCCCGGCAACAATGGAGGCGACGGATTCGTGCTGGCGCGGCTCGCGCAGCAGGCGGGCTGGAATGTCGTGGTGCACGCGGGCACTGACGGACCCCGGCCCGGCACGGACGGCGAGCGTGCGCGCAGGGCCTGGGCTAGCAGCGGGGAGGCGATCCATTCGCTGGAGGCCTTCACGCCGGAAGCGGCCGACGTGTGGGCCGACTGCCTGTTCGGCATCGGTCTCGCTCGCCCGATTGATGAAACGATCGCCCACCTGATCGAACGCTTGAACCGTTCCGGTCTCCCGGTTCTGGCCGCGGATGTACCCTCGGGCATCTCTGCGGATACCGGCCGCGTGCTCGGCACCGCGGTGAGGGCCCGGGTCACGGTCACGATGCTTGCGGACAAGTTGGGCTTGCACACCGGTGCGGGAGTGGACCACGCGGGCGACGTACAGGTCGCGGATCTGGGTATTCCCGAAGAGTTGCAACGCGGGGTGCCGTTCCTGGCCGACCGAGTCTCGCCGGTTTTGCTTCCCCATCTTTTGCCGAGGCGTCGTCAGGGGGCGCACAAGGGGGACTGCGGACATGTTCTGATCGTGGGCGGGGCGCCTGGGTATTCGGGCGCGGCGCGCCTTGCCGCCACAGCCGCGCTGCGGGCCGGTGCCGGGAGGGTCACGTTGGTGACGCACCCGGAGCATGCCGCATGGGCCAACCTCGGACGGCCTGAGCTCATGGTGCAGCCGGCTTCGAATGCATCGGAACTGTTTCCGCTTCTCGAGCGCGCAGACGTGGTGGCGATCGGGCCTGGATTGGGACAGGGCGCGTGGGGGCGTGCCTTGTGGCTCGCGACCGCGGACTGGGACGGTCCGGTCGTGGTGGATGCCGACGCGCTGAACCTGTTGGCCCAGGCTCCTCGGCGGTGTGACACCTGGGTGCTGACGCCGCATCCCGGCGAGGCCTCGCGGCTTCTGGGTGAAGACACTGCCGGGATCAACGCCGATCGCCTGGGCGCAGTACGTGCGCTGGTGACGCGGTTCGGAGGCGTAGCCCTGCTCAAGGGGGCGGGCACGCTCGTGGCCTCGTCGCCGGAAGCATCGGCTGTCTGCGTGACGGGCGGGCATCCTGGCATGGCCACCGCCGGCATGGGCGATGTGCTCACCGGGATCATCGCCGCTCTGCTGGGTCAGGGGCTCCCGCCCCACGCGGCTGCTGTTGCCGGAGCGGCCTGGCACGTGGGTGCTGCACGCTGCGCGGCTGCGCGGCTCGGTGCCCAGTCCGGCATGCTGGCCGGAGATGTCGTCGAGGCCCTTCCGCCCGCCGTGGGAGGCTGCCCATGAAGGTTCGGGACCTCTTCCTCCCCGATGCCGCTGCGACCGAACGAGCCGGGGCGGCGCTGGCGGGTTGCCCGGGGCTGAGGGACCTGCGTCA
>SLNI01000224.1 GCA_007133115.1 Thioalkalivibrio sp.
CGATGACAGCAGGTAACGCCCGATGTCGTCAAACGGGCCGCCGTCGCGATCCTGATAGGTCTGCCGCAGGAAGTATACCCCGTCATCCAGCAGATTCAGGTGGTAATCGATACCCGGGCAGCTCGCACAGGGCAGCGTTCCCTTGAAGGTCGCCGGGAGTTCCCCGAATGGGTGTGCAGGAACACTGCTGACCCGGTGCATCCGCAGGGTGGCCGTCGACGGGAAGCCCCGTGTGATGACCTGGTGGACCTGGTCGGTTACGAACAGCAGCCTTTCGCCGTCGTACAGACGGGCCGCTACACTGTAGGTGTGTCGCGGATCGATCTCTGCCGGGTCGTACTCGATCCGAAACGCGTATGGCGGTGGCCCGACGTTCTCCGCGACCATCTCGCCCAGGCGCTCGGCGGCCATCCCGGGGCGGCTGATATCCTGAAGAACCACCTCCAACCGGGCATTCGGCGGCGCCGCGATCCGTTCGAAATAGAGCGCTTCCCCGGTGACCTCGGCCATCTCGGGCTCACTCGCCGTCGTTGCGCCGCTCGACAACACCAGCAGCACCAATGCACTCAGTAGAATTCTCATGTCCGTTACTCACCTCTGACCGGTCAGGTCTTTGCATCGGCCCGCGGGCCGGAATCCACCGAGCCTTGTGGAGGATAATCGAGCGTGTCTCTGAGTTCGCCGCGCTTCTTCAGGTCGAATTCCGGGAACGGCAGCGCGTTGCCCTTGCGCAGTTCGCGCATGATCGTCTCGGCCCGCTCGGTGCGCTCCGCGTCCACCCCGCTGTCGCGCGCAAGGTAATTGACCGTGGACGGGAAGGCAAAGCCGGTGCCGGATTCGTCGACGATGTCGATCAGGCGCAGGAAGATGTCCTCCTGCACCGCCAGAAACGCGTTGAAGTCGCTGGTGTTCACGTAGGCGAAGATCTCGATATCCACCGAGTGATCGCCAAAACCCGAGAAACGCGCCCGCGCCGGTTCCGGTGTCACCATCGGATGCTGCAGCAGCAGCTTGCGGATCTCCGCCAGCACCCAGCGCAACTGGTCCGGCGTGGTCTCGTAGCGCAGGCCGATCGTCGTGTGCAGCAGGACCCGGTCGCGTCGGGCAAAGTTTTCGATGTACAGGTTCACGAACTCGGCATTCGGGATCGTCACGATCGTGCGGTCCAGCGAGCGCACCTTCACCGAGCGCAGCCCGATCGACTCGATCACGCCGAGGTGCTCACCGAGACGGCAGAAGTCCCCGACCTCGATCGGCTTGTCCGCGAACAGGGTGATCCCGCCGATGAAGTTCTCCAGCGTGCTGCGCGCCGCCAGCGCCACGGCCAGACCGCCGATACCGAGGCCCGCAAGCACGCCCTGGTAAGGCAGCGACAGGATCTCGGCAAGGAAAAGCACGGCACCAATGATGACCGCGAGCTTGGTCAGCGAGGTCGCCAGCGAGCGCAGCACCTCATCCCGGTACCGATAACGCGTGGAATGCGCCTCGAGTGTGCGGCTGATCTTGTCGACCAGGTGGTAGGCGAGCCAGCCGCCGGCGATGGACAGCGCCACGCCGATCACGATCCGTACCGGCATGTCGACCGTTTGTGGAAGCCCCAGCACACGGAGCGCCAACAGCCCCAGCCCGGCAATCAGGATCAGCCGCAAAGGCCACAGGAAACGGATCTCCGGCGGCAGCACGTGATCTCCATCGGCGGTCTTCAATCGGAAGATCTTCGCGACAGCCCAGGTCAGCAACCAACTCAGCGGGATGCTGACAACCAGCCAAAGGGCCAGGGCAAACCATTGCCACAGTTCCATCCCGCCACCGGTCTCGTGCAACAGTTCGCGGTGGATCGAACGAACATGGTTGCGGATCGTGAAAAACGGCGTGGACTCGCCGCGCTGTGTCCCCTCCGCGAGTGGCATGTCCTCCAACGCCATGAACAGCGTTCGCGCGCTGGCCAGGGTCTCCGCACTGAACTGCCAGATCGTCGAGCCATCGTCCTGCTCGATCGGGTGAATCTCGACCGAACCGACCGGATGCACGAAGTGAACGTAGGGACCGCGCCGGCCCGAATCATCAGGAATCTCCTGGCGTAGCGGCAGACCGATGCGGTAGAGCACCTCGATGAGATACTCGCCGAGGAGCGCACCCTCGTCCTCGCGCACCGCCGCGGCAATCTGCGACAGATCCATGGTCTTCAGGAAGAGTTCACTGTTGCCGGCCCGCGCGTGATCCCACTGTTCGACGAACGTCCGCATGGTGTCGCGGGGCGACCGCAGTTCGTGATGCTGCCGCGAATGCGGCACCTCACCGTCGTGAGCCTCGAGCAGCACATCCAGCGTCTCCCGCATCTCCTCCACCGGGGGGACCACCAGGAGCCACGTGTCGGTCGCTTCCGAGTCGTCGGCACGACGGAAATTCAGGGTAAATCCTTGCCCGGTACCCGCTTGAAACAGCTCGACCGAATGCTCTGCGAGCCCCTCGAGAGTGGAGCGCCGCAACGACCAGACGCGGAAAGTCAGACGGTCGAGGATCTGGAACAGCATGCGTGCGTTCGACAAACGCGCATAGGCGCTCGCGGGCTCCTCCAGCGCACTGAAATCGAGCAGGTCCATTGCGGCCCCGAGACGGTCGGTACGACCCTCGCCCGCCTCGTTGCCCGCCCGGAGAAACGTGTACAGTGCCCGTTCCGGACTCGAGCCATCCGGCGATTCCGTCAGCATCGTCGCCAGGTACCCCGCGGCACGGCTGCCCGTCCACCACTCGCCGGTTCCAAATCGGCCCATGAAGCTCTGGCGATCGGTCGAAATCGCGAAGACGAAGGTCCCGGATCCGTCGGCATCCTTCCAGGTTCCCGAAAAGACGTTTCCGACCACGCGTCCCTGGACGATGCCATCGAACGCAGGGTAGGTCCCCACAACCCGATCCCCGGCCTGTTGCAGGATCATCAAGGCGCCACTGTCCCGCCAGCGCGTGTCCCAGACGCCGGACCAGTCCGGCTCGTCCGCCGTTGCCAGTGGCGGCAGGAATGCACAAAGTACAAGCAGGAAGAGCAGACACCCGAGGCGGAAGGGCATCCCGCGAAGCGGTCGCGACATGAAGGGCCTCATGCGGTAGAGCGTGCTGGCCGCAGCAGCAGCCAGACGATCCAGATGAGCAGCGCCAACGCCAGCACCGACAGGGCAGATGCAGCCGGCGAGGGATTCAGGGGCTCAGGGGGTTGTGGCAGTCGCGGAGCCAATACGCGTGCCTGCGGCAGGACCGGATAGATGTCCTCGGTTTTTCCGGTGGCGGCATTGACGCGCTCGACCGCCTGATCGGTCAATGGGAGGGCGCGAGGAACGAAACTTGCGCCTGGGCCTTGGGTGGAGAGCCGCACACCGTCTGCCAGGGCGGGGCCCGCCAGCACGAGTTGGGTGGACAGGGTCTCGACCGGCTGCCTGAATCCGGGCATCCGTGCACCGTCGCCCTGCCCGACCGGAAGAAACCGCTCGTAGTCGGATGGGGCAAGCCGCGCCGGCTGCAGATAGGGAAAGACGATGTGGTTGTTGCGCTGGACCCAGTTTTCCAGCTCGACCAGCGGCAGGCCTCGCTGCAGCAGCGTAAGAGCCGTCGAATTGCCGACGGGCTGCATCAGGATCGCGATGTCCGCCTCGCTGTCGAGCAGGGCGTCGGCCAGTGCGACGGGCGTATCGCCGTCGACAGGTAAAAGAATGGCATCCAGTTGCAAACCGTCGATCATCGTTTGTGCCACTCGAAAGCCGCTCGAACCCTCGGGGCCGGTCGCGATGACGGAGGCGTCCTCGAAGCGGTTGACACCCGGTTTCAGTGCAAAGGCCTGCAGAAAGCTGGTCCCGACGAGCGCCACGGCCTCCACGCCGGGGCGCAGTGGCGGCTGACCGGTGGCCGGGTCGGCCGAGCCGGGAGCAAAGAATGCCGGTGCGCTCACCAATGCCAGCCGCGCGCTCGCATCGTCGATCGCGCCCAGTGGATCTCTCGAGCGGACCAGGTTCACCGTACTGGTCGGAAACGACCTACGCAGCTGGCGCAGTATCGTTCCCGCTTCCCCGTCCGCATTTGCCGAAAGGGAAACCGCCAGGTTCAGAGCCTGCCGATCCCGTTCGCCAATCTCGCCGTCGATCAGACCGAGACGAATCAATTCGGCCCGCACCACTTCCCGGGGATCCTCGCCACGCACCGTCACCCTTCGGCTGAGGCCCCGCATCTGCGTGTCGCCGATCGCACCGGCCAGTCGTGCAAAAACGTTCTCCAGCTCCGGAAAGCGTTGCAGGGCCGCCTCCCGGTAGACCAGGGCGCCATCGTGACGCGAAAAGAACTCGAGGTCGTCCTCGAGCACGCGGAGGTCGAAGATCTCGATCTGGGGGTCAGCCGAGTGCACCAATGCGACATCGATAGTACCGTCCACCAGGTGACCGTAGAGTTCGCTTCTGTCTCGCGGCTCGACCTCGACGATTCCTTGGAACTGCATGCCGTAGCGCCGGCCGAGCGGCGCAAGGCCGTCAATGGGGCGTCCCCGGAACTCGCTGTCGACCCCGAGCGCAAGCCGATCCGCGCGGCCTGCAAGGTCCGAGTAGCTGCGGATGCCGAGCAAGCGAGCGCGGTCACGCAGCATTGCGAGGCCAGGCCTGTTCTCGAAGCCCAACGGTTCGCTCCAACCCAGCCCCAGCGAAGCGTAGCGCTCACGCAGAAGGGCTATCGACGCATCCCGATCGACGTCGGGAGCTTGCGCCAGCCCCAGCAACGCAAGACCCGTACCCGTGTATTCGGGATAGAGTTCGATCTCCCCGCGTTTCAGCGCCTCGAGCGTAAGCCGGCTGCCGCCCAGGCCGATGCGCCGCTGCACCGGAATACCGGCAGCCTCGGCCAGCTCGGCCACCAGCTCGGCGACAATCTGGTTTTCCGGCGACTGTTTGCCACCGACCTGCAATGGTTGCCGGTCGCTGCCACACCCGGCAAGGATGGACACCAGTGCCAAGGCCGAGAGAATGCTGCAGATACGGGTCACAAGCGGCTCCTCATTCGTTGATCGCCCGCGGTGTCAAGCGCGGAGCCTGCACACCGGCGCCCCCACGCTCACTCCGGATCGCCCTCAGGAAACCGACCACCTGCAGCAGCAGCACCACGGAAAATGGAATTGCGCCGGTGACCGCCATCGCCTTGGCGACCTCGACCGAGCCGCTGAACAGGATCGCGACCGTGAGCACGGCCACCAGCGTGCCCCACACCAGCTTGTAGGGCAGCGGCGGGTTCAGTTTGCCGTCGCTGGTCATCATCGACAGCACGAAGCTTCCCGAATCCGCCGAGGTCACCAGGAAGATGAAGATCAGGAACAGGGCAACGAAGCCCAGCAGCTGCCCGAGCGGAAAGAAGTCGAGAAAGACGAAGAACGCGCGACTGACGTCCTGGGACACCAGTTCGGCGATTCCCCCGCCTCCGAAGAGTTCGATGAACACCCCCGCGCCGCCCAGCACCGCGAACCA
>SLNI01000285.1 GCA_007133115.1 Thioalkalivibrio sp.
CCTCGTCCACCATGTAGAGCGTCCCCTCTCCGGCATGGAACAGCATGAAACCGGCGCGTCCGGTTCCGCCGTCGGTCATGTCCATGCGCGCATAGGGACCCTTGACCAGGATTTCCGAGGGTTCGCCCTGGCTGTCCATGAAGCGCAACAGCGCATCGGCGTGGGCTGGCCCGACGGCCAACAGCGGCAGCATCAAAGGAAAAACCAACCACGCGCGTAACCACATGAAATACAACTCCGAAAGAATTCATCCGAAAAACCGGTCGCCGTGTCCGCCGGAACGGGGGCGGTGGACCCGGATGACATCGAACCCTCAGCTTAGCGTGAAAGAGCCGCCACGGAAAACACGGAAACACATTGAATGAACTTCGATTTCCGCGTCTTCCGCGGCTCGATTGCTTCGTTGCTCGGGGTGGCTACTCGCGCCAGGACCGTCAGGCAGGCGCTGAATCGTTCTCGCCACGGGTTGGGTCGGATGCCCCCAGTATCGCCTCCAGTGATGCCCAGTCGAACGGCTGTCCGGGTTCGCTGACCACGCGGTTTTCCCCGGGCCCCGGGGGTTCCACCTGCGCCCGTTGGCGCTGCATCACGGCGACGCCGGCATCCGATGCATCGACGTTCGACTGTGCTCGGGCCGCCAGGCGTCCGCGCAGGACGTCGGGATCGGCGGTGCACGCGACGACGGCATAGGGAGTCGCCAGCCTTTGTGCGAGGTCCTCGAAAGGTTGGCGCCGCTGCCGGGTCAGAAACGTACCGTCCACAATGACCCGCCGGCCGCGCAGGAGCAGGGCCTCGGTCTGCCGCAGCAGCCAGGTGTACACCTGCTCGATGCCCTCCGCACCGTAGAGCGCGGCTTCCTGTTCGCGAGTCGGGCGCGCATCCGGGGGCAGGCCGATCATCCGCTTGCGTTCGACGTCCGTACGCAGACGGATGCCCCCGAGCCGCTGCAGGATCTCGGTACTGACATGGGTCTTGCCGCTGCCTGAAACGCCGTGCATCAGCACCAGCGCTGGTTGCCCCGGCGTGCGGAGCCTTCCCGCCAGCGTCACGTAACGGTCGACTTCGGCGTCGTACGGGGCTCGCTCCGCTGCACTCAGGCCAGGCTCGGCGGCGTGGATCGCGTGGACCTTGGCGCGCACCAGGGCCCGGTAGACCTGGTAGAACGCGAGCACCTCGAGTCCGTCGAAGTCGCCGCGGCATTCGAGGTACCGGTTCAGAAACCGGTGTGCGTGGGCCGGGGCGCCGCGCGCGTGCAGGTCCATGGTCAGGAAGGCGACCTCGGACATCACGTCGATCCAGCGCAGCTCCGGACTGAACTCGATACCGTCGAAGATCACGAGGCGCCGGCCGGAGTCCCCGGCATCGGCGTACACCATGTTTCCCAGGTGCATGTCGCCGTGGCAGGCGCGGATGAACCCGCGCCCCAGGCGTTCCCGCAGCAAGGGTGCCAGGCGCGCGCCGGCCTCGCGAGTCCAGGATTCAAGGCTGTGGAGCCTTTCCGGGCCATCGCTGAGCCGTTCGGCGTGGCGCGCCAGAACCTCGAAGTTGGCCTGCATCGGCTTCAGTACACCATCAGGGGTGCCGTGGCCGGAGTCGCTGCCGGCCTGCGGGGCGGCTTCATGGAAATGGGCCACCTTCGAGGCAAGCGCATCCATCGCAGTCAGCGGAAGCTGTTCCCGCGCGAGCAGACGGTCCAGCTGCTGCTCGGGGTCGAAGCGCTGCATGTGAACCGCGTATTCCAGCACCGGACCCGAACCGCCGAAGTGCGGATCGTCGGGGGTGCCGCGGATCGCCACGACGTCGAGGTAGATGTCGGGCGCGAGCGCCTGATTGATTTCAAGCTCGGCGGAACAGCATGCACGCCGTTTTTCCAGCGTGGAGAAATCAAGGAATCCCAGGTTGAGCGGCTTCTTGATCTTGTAGGCGTGTTCTCCCGCCAGCAGCACCGTGGAGATATGGGTTTCGATACGTTTGACGCCAGACGCGGGATGCGGAAACCGGTCGGCTTCGGACAGCACGCGGAGCATCTGCTGCTGGGTTTCCAGGGGATCCATCGGGGGTCTCGGCTGCGGGGCGTGATGAGGGGGCCGGACATCGCCTTCATCGATCCGGCTCGGTCAGGTTACCATTGCGCTTTCGTTGACATCGATTTCCATGCCCGCCAGAAGAACCTACAGGTCCACTTTGTTCTCGCGTATTTGGCGCGGGCTTGCGGCCGTGTTCTGGTTCTTGCTGGGGCTGCTTCTGGTCCTGTCCGGGCTGGGCGCGTGGTCGGTATACCAGCTCGACCGCGAGATCCAGGCCCGGTTCGAGGGCAAGCGCTGGGCCTTGCCGGCACGCGTGTTCGCACGCCCGCTCGAGCTGTATGTCGGGCGCCCGCTGAGCATTGAGCTGCTGCGGATGGAACTCGATGCACTCAATTATCGCGAGGACGGTTCCGGGCCGGGGAGTTTCGCGATACGCGGTGACACGGTCACGGTGACCACCCGGCCCTTTGTCTTCAGCGACGGCCCGGAGCCCGCCCGCGCGGTGCATTTGCGCATTCAGGAGGGCATGGTGGCCGATCTCGGTGGCCAGGACGGCCAAGCGGTGGAATTGATGCGGGTCGAACCGATGGTGATCGGCAGCATCTATCCGGCGCACGGCGAGGACCGCGTATTGGTGACGCTGGCCGAGGTACCGCCGGGTCTGGTCGCCGCGCTGCTGGCGACGGAAGACCGGCGTTTTCTGACCCATCGCGGCGTCGATCCGGCCGGGATCGCCCGCGCCGCCTGGGCCAACCTGCGCGCCGGACGGACCGTACAGGGCGGAAGCACCCTGACCCAGCAACTGGTCAAGAACTTCTACCTGACGCGGGAGCAAAGCCTGCAGCGCAAGGTGACCGAGGCAGTAATGGCCGTACTCCTCGAATACCGATACTCCAAGCAGGAGATCCTGGAAGCGTACCTGAACGAGGTTTTTCTCGGGCAGTCGGGCGCCCGTGCGATCCATGGTTTCGGGCTTGCGGCCGAGTTCTACTTCCAGCGTCCATTGCGGGAGCTCGAACTCGATCAGCTGGCGTTGCTGGTGGGTCTGGCTCGCGGCGCCAGTTACTACGACCCCCGGCGGTTTCCGGAGCGCGCACTGGCCCGGCGGAACCTCGTGCTCGACCGCATGCAGCGAGAGGCGCTGGCGCGCGCGGATGATGTCGCGGCCGCGAAGGAAAAGCCGCTGCGGGTAACGCCCCGAATGCCGCGTGGGGACAGCCAGTTCCCGGCCTTCCTTGACCTCGTGCGCAAACAATTGCGCGCCGAATACCGTGAGGAGGACCTCCGTACCGAGGGCCTGCGGATTTTCACCACCCTCGATCCCGGTCTGCAATTGACGCTGGAACGGGAGGTCGTGTCTGGAATGGACGAACTGGTACGGGCGCGGAACATTCAGCAACCGCTGCAGGTGGCGGCGGTTCTGACCGATCCGTTGACCGGCGAGGTGCTGGCGATGCTCGGTGACCGCGATCCACGTTTCCTCGGCTTCAACCGGGCCGTGGAGGCGCAACGGCCGATCGGTTCACTGGTGAAGCCTTTCGTTTATCTCGCCGCGTTGTCCGATCCTTCCCGCTACACCCTGGCCACGTTGCTGGACGATGGCCCTCTCACCATCGACATGCGCAGTGGGCCGTGGTCGCCTCAGAATTTCGACCGCCAGTTCCATGGACAGGTCACGGCCTGGGAAGCGCTGGTGTTGTCCTACAATGTTGCCACGGTGCGCCTGTCGCAGCAGGTCGGTATTGCCCAGGTGATCCGCCTGTTGCAGACACTGGGATTGGAGCGCCAGCCAGCCGCGCTTCCCTCGCTGGCTCTCGGAGCGCTCGACCTGTCCCCACTGGAGGTGGCGACGCTCTACCAGGCGCTGGCCAATGGGGGCTATGCGACCCGGGGGCGCGCCATTCGAGACGTGCTGAATGCGGATGACCAGGGCCTCTCGCACTACAGCCTCGAGCTTCGCGGAGCGGTTCCCGACGGCGCGGTGCAGGTGCTGAACCACGCGCTGCACGACACCACCACTCGCGGAACCGCGCGCCAGGTGGCCCAACGGCTTCCCGGTCGCATCCTGGCAGGCAAGACGGGAACGTCCAACGACCGGCGGGACAGTTGGTTCGCGGGTTTCGATGACCGGCATCTCCTGGTGGTCTGGGTGGGTCTGGACGACAATCAGTCGACCGGACTGACGGGTGCGACCGGGGCACTTCCGCTCTGGATTCGTACCATGTCCTCCGTGCCCGGGGGGTCCCTTTCCCTGGGGTATCATCCGGAGGTCCGCATGACGCAGGTGGATCGTCGTTCCGGGCTGCGCGCCGACACGGATTCCTGCCCCGAGCGCCTGCGGCTGCCGTTCTGGCGCGATTCGGTCCCGCGCACCCGGGCGGCCTGCGACGTGGATACCGATCCGGTCGACGCGCAGGACACGGGATGGAGTGAGCAATGGTTTCGATGAACGTCAGACAGAACGGTGCGGCGGCAGGAGCCGTTCTTTCTCGAGGGTGGCTGGTTCTGCTGCTGCCCCTGTTCCTGGTCGCCTGTGCATCGCCTGCACCCCGGCCCCCCATGCCGCCCCAGCCCGTTCCGGTCCCGGATCCGCAGGTGGTCGAGCCTTTGCCGGTACCGAGCCCGCCGGAACTCGAGGTCATCAAGGAGTCGGTGCCTCCGCCGCCGCCGCCCAGCGCTCCGGCCGCACTGAGCCTCGCCCAGCAGTCCGATGTGGCGCTGGCGACCGGTGATTTGAGGCTGGCGGCACTGCACCTTGAGCGCGCGCTGCGCATCGCACCGAGGGATGCGGACCTCTGGCATCGACTGGCGGGCGTTCGCCTTGCGCAGCGCGAATTCCAGCAGGCGGAACGGATGGCTGAGCGCTCTTTGCAGTTGAGGCCCGGCGATCGCCGTCTGGCGCTGGAAAACTGGCGGGTCATTGCGCAGGCGCGCGAGGCGAGGGGCGATTCCGAAGGCGCCCGGCGGGCCTGGGACGAGGTTCGCAGGCTGGAGTCGGCGCTTGGTTGAGAAGACGCCACGGGCGCGGGAAGCGCTGGAGCCCGGGGGTGCGCTGGCGGAAGCCGTACCGGGTTTCCAGCCGCGGCTGCAGCAGCAGGTCATGGCCGAGGCGGTGTCCGACGCCCTCGAACAGACCCCGTCGTCGCTTCTGGTCGAGGCCGCCACCGGCGTGGGCAAGACGTTCGCCTACCTCGTTCCGGCCCTGCTCTCCGGGCGGCGGGTCGTGATCTCGACGGGCACCAAGACCCTCCAGGACCAGCTCTTCGAAAAGGATCTGCCGGTGGTGTGCAGGGCGTTGGGTGTGAACCCGCGGCTGGCTCTGTTGAAGGGTCGCTCGAATTACCTTTGCCTGTACCGGCTGGATCTGAACGCGCAGGAGACGGCGGGCCGGGGGCACCAGGGCGTCACGTTGGAGGCGTTGCGTCGCTATGGGCAGCTTTCCGACACCGGGGATCTGAC
>SLNI01000012.1 GCA_007133115.1 Thioalkalivibrio sp.
GATTCCTGGAGCCGCCCTTCGGTGTACACGATCAGCCCGCTTTCGAGGAAAACGTCCGATACCCCGACGGCGCCGTTGAGGACCCCGCCGGGATTGTTGCGAAGGTCCAGTACCAGGCCCTGCAGCGGACCGGATTTACGCAGGGATTCCACCGCATTCACCAGGTCGCGAGCGGTGCGTGCCTGGAAATTGGTGATGCGCACGTAGCCGAAACCGGGTTCCAGCTCTTCCCAGCGAACGCTCTGGACCCGGATCACGTCGCGGGTGATGGTGATCCGCAGCGGGCTGTCCACGCCTTCCCGCATCAGGGTCAATGTGATGTCGGTGCCGCGTTTGCCCCGCATCATGTTGACGGCATCGGAAAGGGTCATGCCCTTCACCGGGGTGTCATCGAGCCGGATGATCAGGTCGCCGGCGCGGATGCCGGCGCGGCTTGCCGGGGTGTCATCGATCGGCGAAATGACCTTGATGAAGCCATCTTCCATGCCGACTTCAATGCCGAGTCCACCGAATTCGCCACTGGTCCCCACCTGCAGGTCGCGGAACTCCTTCTCGTCCAGGTATGCCGAGTGCGGATCGAGCCCGGAAAGCATGCCCTTGATGGCATTGTCCAGCAGATCGCGGTCCTCGACCTCGGATACGTAATTGCGCTTGATGCGCATGTAGACGTCGGTGAAACGCCGCAGGTCCTCCACCGGGAGCGACGCGCCGGCGCCCTCGTCGCGGTTGGCGAAGACGCCCAGCGAAACACTGAGGAGAATGCCCAGGATTACGCCGAGGGCGACGCCGAAGGCGGTGCTGGAACGCTTGTTCATGCTCGAATCCCCACGCGGGAGAAAGGTTTAGGGAATGGTACCATTGCGGCCCGCCGGCGCCGCAATATCCGCCGGAATCCCGCGCGTACGATCCCAGCGCCTACTTTGAGTCCCACCAGGCCGCCGGGTTCAATGTCTCGCCCCGGTGGCGCAGTTCGAAATACAGACCCGGCCCGATCACCGGGCTCGTACCCCCCGCTTGCGCGACGACGTCCCCCCCGGTCACCCGTTCCCCGGCCCGGGCGAACAGTTCACGGTTGTTGCCGTACAGGGTCAGGTAGTCGTCACCGTGATCGAGAATCACCAGGAAGCCCAGGCCGCGCATCCAGTCCGCGTACACGGTGGTCCCATCATGTACCGCGCGGACCGGCGAATCGTCGCCCACCGCAAACACCTCGCCGCGCCATTGGGGCTGTGGGCCGCCGGTGCGAGGGCTTCCAAAGCGATGCAGAAACGCCCCATTGACGGGCTTGGGAAGGAGGCCCTGCATCCGCGCGAAGGATCCGGTGACCTGCGTCGGAGCCGAAGCCCGAGAATCCTCTGAAGCGGCTTCGGGCCGGGCTTGTGCGCGCCTTCGTTCCTCCATTTGGCGCAGCATTCGCTCCAATGTCTGTGCATTGCTCTCGAGTCGCTCGGCCTCGAGCGCGCCGTCTTCCGCCCGCCGTTGCACTCGCGACAGCAACGACTTCTGTTCCTGCTCCTGGCGCTCGATTTCGCGCAGAAGATCGCTGATCTCCGATTCCCGCCTTACCAGCAGGGCCCGGGCGTCGCCGAGGCGGTCGCGTGCCACACTGAGCTCCGCGACCTGCGCCGCAATGGAGGCCAATGCCCGTTCGCCCCGCGCCTGGAGACGGGCATCGAACTCCCGGTGGTGGTGCAGATCCCGGTCTCCGGGCTGCAATCCGCCCTGGTGGCGCTGCCGCAGCCATTGTCCGCGCAGCAACGAGGCCGCCTGCTTGCGTGCGAGTTCGAGTTGCCGGGAGCGCGCCTCCACTTCCGCCTGCAGATCCGCAACTTCCCGGTCCTGGGACGCGATGGCCGCCTGCATTTCGCGCTGTTCACGGCGCAGCTGAAGGTTCCGGCGCGCCACTTCGGCGATCCGCTCCTCCAGCCGCTCGATCTCGCGCAGGCGCTGCTGCTGTTCGCGCTCCAGTGTGCGCAGTGCCTCGCGTGTCGCCTCGAGCTCGGAGCTGGCCTCCATCGCGGGAATCGGCCCTGCGGCCAGTAGCAGGCCCAAGAGCCACCCAAGAGGCTGTAACCGGCGGGATTTTGGTCGTCGAGGCATTGCGCTCCGGGTAGTATCCGAGTACCCTTGATTGCTTATATTCGAAGGTTTACTTTAAAACCCACATGAATTTTTCGAAATACGGGTGCCTAAGCGTGAGCCACGAACCGATCTGCTTCGACCAGACGCTGATGACCCAGGATGAGGATATCGAGCGGGCGTCGCGCTCCCTGAAGGCCATGTCCCACCCGCTGCGTCTCAAGATACTCTGCATCCTGGGTGATCGCGAAATCAGCGTGCAGGAGATCGTCGACCAGGTCGGGACCTCGCAGAGCAATATTTCCCAGCACCTCGGCATTCTGCGCGACAAGGGCATCCTCGCGACCCGCAAGGACGCCAACCGCGTGTATTATCGCGTTGGTGACGCCCGCACCCTGCGCTTGATCAGCATGATGCAGGACGTTTTTTGCCGCTCCTGATCGACTGAAGGCCCTTCCTGATGCTTGAACGCCTGCCGGAATTCCTCGGTAATCACCCCCTGCTGACCGGCGCTCTGATCGCGGTCATCGCCCTCATCCTTTATACCGAATTTCAGCGCCTTACGCGGAAGTATCGCGCACTGCCGCCCACGGAAGCGGTGCGCGTGATGAACCAGGAAGGCGCGCTGGTTCTGGATGTGCGGGAAGACAACGAGCTCACGGGTGGGCGCATCGCGGGTGCCCGGCATATTCCCCTCGGTGTGCTGAAGAAGCGGGTGGCGGACATCGAACGCTACAAGGAATCCCCGGTACTGGTGTACTGCCGCAGTGGCGCACGCTCGGCGGTGGCGGCATCGCAATTGGTCGCGGCGGGGTTCACCGATGTGACCAACCTCCAGGGCGGAATCCAGGCCTGGCAATCGGCCGGCCTGCCGGTGAAAAAGAAGTAGTGCGCCCATGCGATTCCAGATGTACCTCACGGAGTTCTGCCCCTACTGCGTGATGGCACGGCAGCTTCTCGAGCAGCTCGAATATTCCTTCGATGAGATCCGTGTGGATCTCGATCACGACCAAAGACGCGTGATGCAGGAGCGGTCCGGGCGCAGCTCGGTTCCCCAGATCTTCCTGGGTGCCACGCATATCGGCGGCTACGACGACCTGTCCGCAATGTACCGCTCCGGGGCGCTGGCGGGCCTGGTTGCGGAGGCATCGGGAGAGACGACTTGAGCGCTCCAGACCTGGCTCACCGGGTCTGCCCGCACTGCGGGCAGGTCAATCGCCTCCCGGATGACAAGGCGTCCGAGGGCCGTTGCGGAGCCTGCCGGAAGCCGATGTTTTCCTCCGAGCCGACCGCCGTGGATCTGGCCCGGCTCGAGCGTTTCGTCGCGCGCGACCAGCGTCCGTTGCTGGTGGATTTCTGGGCGCCCTGGTGCGCGCCCTGCCGCATGATGGCCCCTCAGTTCGCCGCGGCGGCGCGGGAACTGGAGCCGGACATGCGACTGCTCAAACTCGATACCGAGGCGGATCCGGATGCCGGCGCACGTTTCGGCATCCGTGGCATCCCCACCCTGATCCTGTTCCAGAACGGGCGGGAGAAGGCGCGCCAGAGCGGCGCCCTGTCCTCGGGTGATATCGTAGCCTGGGCCCGACAGGCGGCCCGCTGAACCTCCGCTGGTCGCGGTCCTGCGACCAACCTCTTTTATCCCGGACCACGAGACGACGACATGGCTGAACAGAACCCCAATGCCGGTGCAGAACCGAACCAAGGCCCCGACTTCGCGATTCAGAAGATCTACATCAAGGACCTCTCGTTCGAGGCACCGGCCTCGCCCGGCGTCTTCCTCAAGGAGTGGAAAGCCGAAACCAACGTTCAGCTGAACACCAAGGCGCGGGCCCTGAACGAGCAGGAGGGCATCTATGAAGTGACGCTGGGCCTCACCGTGACCACATCGTCCGCGCCGGACGAGACCGCCTATCTTGTGGAGGTCCAGCAGGCCGGGGTGTTCGTGGCTCGCGGTTTCCCTCCCGAGCAGCGCGATCACCTGCTCGGCGCCTATTGCCCCAACATGCTATTCCCCTTCGCCCGCGAAGTCGTAACGGACCTCGTGCTGAAAGGCGGATTCCCGCAGATGCTGCTGCAACCGGTGAACTTCGACGCCCTCTACGCGCAGCACCAACAGGAAAAGCAGGGCGCCGTGGCAACGGACCAGACCGGCCCTGCCACGGCCTGACCGCCGCCCTGTGAGCGATGTCGTGACGATGCCTGGCGACGCCCCCAGAATCTGTGTCCTGGGAGCCGGTTCCTGGGGAACCGCTCTCGCGATTCATGCGGCGCGCATGCACCCGGACGTCGTGCTCTGGGGTCGTGACCCCGGACACGCGGCGGTGCTCGAGCGGAGCCGGGAAAACGCCCGGTATCTCCCAGGGGTGTCCCTACCCGCGAACCTGCGGATCACGGCGGATCGGGAGGGCGCCGTCGGCGAGCGTGATCTGATTCTGGTCGTGGTGCCGACGAGCGGCTTCCGGGAAACGATACGCTGGGTGGCGCCCCTACTTCAGCCCTGGCAGCGGGTTGCATGGGCTACCAAGGGCCTGGAAATGTCGACGGGTTCCTGGCTGCACGAGGTGTTGCAGGAAGAATTGCCGGGGCAACCGGCCGCCGTTCTCTCCGGGCCGTCATTTGCCGGCGAGGTCGCGCGGGAGCAGCCGACGGCGCTGACCATCGCCACCGGGGATCCCGGTCTCGCGGCGCTGGTGGCGCGGGCGTTCCATGGCCGGGCAATGCGTCTCTACCGGAACAGCGACGTGCTGGGCGTCGGGCTTGGGGGCGCGTTCAAGAACGTTCTGGCCATCGCGGCCGGCATCTCCGATGGTGCCGGTTTTGGCGCGAACGCCCGAGCGGCGCTGATGACCCGGGGCCTGGCGGAACTGCAGCGCCTCGGCCAGGCGGTGGGCGCCCGTTCCGAGACGCTTACGGGCCTCTCCGGTCTGGGCGATCTCGTGCTCACCTGCACCGATGACCAATCCCGCAACCGTCGCCTCGGCCTGTATCTGGGCCAGGGATTCGATCTGGATACTGCCAAGGCGCGCATTGGCCAGGCCGTTGAGGGAGCGGAGACCGCTCGGGTCGCGGTGGCCAAGGCCGCGGAGGCCGGGGTGGAAATGCCGATCTGCGCAGAGGTGCACGCCGTGCTGTACCGGGGGCGTCCCGTGCGCGAGGCGGTGCGCCGGTTGCTCGAGCGGGACCCCGTCGCCGAGGACGGACAGGCGTTCGGGAGGGGCTGAGCCCGCGAGGCCTCCGTCCGCGGGTCGCCGTGAATCCATCCCTGGAGGCTTGACGGCAGCATCCATGCTGCCGACACCCGCGGACGGAGGCCTCGCGGGCTCAGCCCCTCCCGAACGCCTGTCCGTCCTCGGCGACGGGGTCCCGCTCGAGCAACCGGCGCACCGCCTCGCGCACGGGAC
>SLNI01000017.1 GCA_007133115.1 Thioalkalivibrio sp.
AATGCCTTGGCAAGGGCGTCCAGCTCATGTGCCGCCTTGCCCCGGTGCTCGAGTTCGTGGACCGCGAGGCCCTCGCTGAACGAGCGGCGGAAAGCCATGCGCTGGCTCAAGCGCGCGCGCACCACGCGCAGACCCTGAATCATCGTCAGGGCACCGTAGGCTTCGTCCGATTCGCGGACGGCCTGATGGGTATCGGCGCGATTGATGAAACTGATGATTTCGGGCTTTGCACGCTCGCCGCGCAATTCCTGAATCTTTTTGACGAATCGATGAGTCGACCAGACGTCCGCCTGGCTGGGTGGCACCGGAACCACCACCTGGTCCGCCGCGAGAATAGCAGCGTACATGGTGCCGAGGTCGGAGGGGCCGACATCGACGATGATCTCCTGATAACGATCTCCGGAGGTCAGGGCTTCGTCCAGACTCTGCGTGAAATCAAGAACGGGTGAGTACCCTTCCTCGTTGCGAACGCGGATGACATCACCCAACGTCCCCTGGGGATCGAGATCCACAGCCAGCACCGTGCGCTTGTTCATCAGGGCCCACAGCGCGAGATTGAAAGCGACCGTGCTCTTGCCGGTTCCGCCTTTCAGATTGCCAATGACCGTCAGCATATGCGGACTCCGGGCTGCGGAAGAAAAAACATCTGCCCGGCGCGAAGCCGGACAGATGTCTCTGGCGGGAACTTACCAGCGACCGTAGCCGGGGCCGTAGCCACCGTAACCGGGGTGGCCATACCCGTAGCCGTCGCCGTAACCACGACCGGAACCCCAGCCGCGACCGCTGCCGCGGGCGCTCATGTCGAAATCGCTGAACATGTCACCGAAACCGAACATGTCACCCAGACCACGACCGTAACCGGGGCCGTAGCCACCGTAGCCGGGACCACCCCAGCCGGGGCCGCCATAACCCGGACCACCATAGCCCGGACCACCGTATCCCGGACCGCCCCACCATGCGGACGCGGTCATCGGAACAGCCGCAAGGCCACCAAGGGCCACGGCCAGAACAGCTGCCTTTGCAAATTTGCTCATCTACAACCTCCAATGGAGTAGTCACCCTCGTTGTAAATGCGCGCCAGCCACGAGGGCGATCAGCCAGCGCGCATGAAGACTGTATGCCTAGTACGGCACGCCGAAGAGCGGCACCCCTCCCAGCGGCGACCCATACAGTGGCGAAAACATACCGAGCCCCGTGCCGGGATACAACATACTACCGCCCGGGGATCCACCATACGGCAGCCCACCGGGATAGGTCGAGAGGCCCGGGATACCATATGTACCCGGGGACCACAACTCACCACGCCGGGTTCCCGCCTCGGGAACATCCAGAGCGGGTGGCCCGTACATTCCGCCCGAAAAGGAACCGGAATATCCCCAACTGATACCGGGTGGCACCGGCCGGGCACGCTCCCCACCCCGCCGTCTCTGATCCTGAGCCGGATTGTAATCCGGCCCAACGAAACGGCTGTCACCGGGAGCCTGAAAACCCGCAGGTGGTGGCCGCTGATCGGGGGCAGCCCACGGGTTCCAATCCTGCGCCTGCGCGACGCCCACCATCAGAACGCCGAATGCCAGCCGCCGCGCCCAGGCGGCCAGCGATTGGCATGTCGGCCTCATGCGGAGGACCGGGCGGCGCTTCAGCATCGCGGCATCCACGACTGCCACGGACGACCCACAGGGGCATGCCCGGGCAGCCGACCTCCCATCACTCGGGGGCCGATTCCGCGGGAGACGCTTCCATGGCCTGCCGACGCTCTTCCATCATCGTCTGCATGGCTTCACGCTGCTTTTCCATTTCCGCCATGAACGCTTCGCGACCGGCTTCCATCGCCTTCATGCGGGCTTCCCGCATCGCTTCCATCTCCTCCATGTATGCCTCACGCTCGGCCATCATGGCCTTCATGCGTTCTTCGCGCTCGGCCATCATGGCTTTCATGCGTTCCTCACGTTCGGCCATCAGTTCCTTCATTTCCTCAGACATCTCGGGCATTTCGCCGTCGGGGCCTTCACGACTCCACGGCGGCGGCTCGAACCCCGGGAACTCGCGCGCACCGAAGTCGGGACGCGGCGGCATTCCATACGCCGGGGGCGCGCCATAACCATGCGGGCCATAGCCATGGGCGGGATGACCGTAACCCTGGCCATAACCCTGACCGCGGGCACTCGAGCGCCCACCGAAGCTCATGCCGCCGGACAGGTCGCGGTACTGTTCCATACCGGCACCGGAATGGCCTCGGCCGTAGCCACGGCCGCGGTCACCATAACCATATGCGAGCGGGCCGTCTGCGAAGCCCGGGGTACCGTAACCCGCGGCCTGATCGGCAACGGCCTGATCGGCCTGGACGGCGCCGGACAGCGCCAGCGCAGTGGCGACGGCGAGAACGGTCAAAGAACGTTTGGTTAGATCATGCTTCATCGATATTCCTCCAGATGGGGAGTCGTTATGGATTGAATTACGTCAAACGAATGCCACGACGGCGGCGGGCATTACTGGAGCCGGAACCGGGCGCCGAGGAATTCTCGTCGTCGCCCGACTCGGTCTCGGTTGCTCGGCCTACCGCAGCGTCGGCTTTTTTCGGCTGAGCATCAGCGACCTTCGGTGGCGCCTTCTTGCCACCGGAGGTCTCCTTTCTTTCCGGTTTCGGTTGCGTCGGCTGCTCGGCCGATGCGGAAACCCGTGGGGACTTCGGCTCGCGAGCCGGCGCTTCCGCAGGTGTATCGGCCGCTGCACCTTCGGGCGCTGACCCTGCCTGCGAATCTGGCTGGGGCCCTACCCCACCACCGCCGCCACCCTTTGGCGGGGGTGAGGGCTCGGGGCCCTCCGACGATGGCGGCGAACCCGACCCACCCATGAGTCGGAGGACCAACCTGACCAGGGATCGAAGGATCTGAGTCACGCCGTCGAGAAAGGCCATCCCGAGCGATTTCAGGTACAGCCAAAGGTACCCGAGGATCTGGGTCAGCGGACCACCCGAGGCGGGGGTCATCGTGCGGTGTTCAGACGCACTTACCGCGGCAGCCCCGTGACCGGACACGGTGACGCCGGGGGCCCCATCGTCTGGTCCACCGTCGTCCTCGAAGACCTTGCGTGCGCTGATACAGCCCAGCGGAATGACCAGCAACGTCAGCAAGGTCGCCACGATGGTACCAAACATCAGCGAAATCGCCATACCCTGGAAGATCGGATCGAAGAGAATCACGCTCGAACCGGCAAGCAGTGCAAACGCCGTGATCAGGATCGGTCGGGTCCGGGCCTGACAGGCGCTGATCATGGCCTCCATCAGATCCTGCCCATCTGCCACGGCATGCCGAGCGAAGTCCACCAACAGAATGGAGTTCCGCACGATGATCCCCGCGAGCGCGATAAATCCGATCATCGACGTCGCGGTGAACTCCGCACCGAGCAACCAGTGTCCGGGAATGATCCCGATCAGTGTCAGTGGGATCGGGGCCATCACGATAGCCGGCAGCAGGAAGTTGCCGAATTCCCAGACCACCAGCATGTAGATGAGGATCAGAGCGATCGCGAACGCGATGCCCATGTCCCGGAAGGTCTCGTAGGTCACGGTCCATTCGCCCGACCATTCGAAAGCAAAAGAGCCATCGTTCGGGGGCGGCCCGATCCAGTGCGAATGGAGTTCACCCCCCCCGGGCAGCCGGTATTCGACGAGCTGCTGCTCGACTTCCAGCATCCCGTAGACAGGCGCCGCCAGCCGACCGACCGTCTCCGCGGTCACGTATTCCACCGGGCGGAGATTCTTGTGGTAAATCGGCTCATCCTGCGGCAACCAGACGAATTCGCCCAATTCCGAAAGCGGTACGGAGGTGCCGTCCATGGCCGGGACCGGCAGCAACAACAGGCGCTGGATGTCCGAGCGCACCTCCACCGGCAGACGCATACGGATCAGGTGCGGCTCCACGAGAGAGCGCGCCTTGACATCCCCAACCACGAGGCCACCCACCGCCATTTCCAGCGTTTGGTTCACCGCGTCGACCGTGACCCCGCGACGCAGCGCCTTGTCCCGTTCGACGATGAAATGCCAGACGTCGTATGGGGCCTGCAGGAAACTGTCGACGTCGTCGAGATGGGGCGCGTTCCGGAACATGTCTTCCAGGTCCCTGGCCACCGCGCGCCGCACCTCGGCGTCCGGCCCGTAGAGTTCCGCCACCACCGATTGCAATACCGGCGGGCCGGGGGGCATCTCAACCACCTGGATCCGGGCACCTTGAGCGGTGGCGATCGGTGCGAGCAACCCCCGTGCCTCCACTGCGATTTCGTGACTGGTTCGCGCGCGATCGCCCTTGTCCACCAACTGGACCTGCAGGTCCGCCTGCCACGGCTCCTGACGCAAGTAATAGTGACGCACCAGCCCATTGAAGTTGAAGGGTGAAGCCGTGCCCACATAGGCCTGAACCGCCGTGACCTCCGGCAATTCACGCAACACCTTTGCGAGTTCGTGAGTCAGGGTCGCGGTGGCGGGAAGTGCCGTGCCCTCTGGGAAGTTGATGACCACGTTGAATTCGGGCTTGTTGTCCAGCGGCAGCATCTTCACGGACACGCTCTTCGTGTAGAACAGCAGCAGCGTCAGGAAGAACACTGCGATGATGCCCAGCAGGAACGTCCATCCATAGGTGCGGTTGTTCACGAGGCCCGGGATCGCCTTCGCAAAAAAGCGCCCCATCATCTCGTTCTGCTTGTGCTCCTTTTCCTCTGCGCGGTGGAGATAGTCCATCGTCGGACGGAGGCGCCAGGCCAGCCATGGCGTGAACAGAAAAGCCGCCACCAGGGAGAACAGCATCGCGACCGATCCCAACGCAGGAATCGGCTGCATGTACGGGCCCATCATCCCGGTCACGAAACCCATGGGAAGCAAGGCCGCGATCACGGTAAACGTCGCCAGAATGGTCGGGTTGCCCACCTCCGCGACCGCATCCACGGTGGTCTCCGTGTCGATGCCGCGCGCCATCAGCCAGCGCCGGTAGATGTTCTCCACCACCACGATCGCATCATCCACCAGAATCCCGATCGCGAAGATCAGCGCAAACAGGCTGACCCGGTCGATCGTGTATCCCATGAGCCAGGCGCTGAACACCGTGAACAGCAGAACGACCGGAATCACGATCAGCACGACCAGCGCGGCGCGCAGGCCCAGAAAGATGAACACCAGAACCGTCACGGCCGCGGTGGCAATGAACAGCTTGAACAGCAGCTCGTTCACCTTGGCGTTGGCCGTCTGGCCGTAATTGCGGGTGACGGAGACGTACACGTTGTCCGGAATCACCTGGCCCTTGAGCATTTCCAACCGCTCGAGGATCCCGTTCGCCACCGCGACACCGTTGCTGCCCTCCTTCTTGGCGATCGCGATCGTGACCGCCGCCGCGCCTTCCGGAGCGATATCCGCCTGGTCCCCCGCAATTCCGGTGTAGTAGCGCACGAACCGATCGGTCTCGCCGG
>SLNI01000215.1 GCA_007133115.1 Thioalkalivibrio sp.
CGCGGTGCGGGGGTGCAGTTCGTGGCCCGAAAGGACTGGTCCGCGGGACCGTAATACGGGAGGAACAGGGGATGCTCGTCATCGTTCATGGATGGAGCGACAACCGCGACTCGTTCCGTCCGCTGGTACGCCGGCTGCGGGAGCAGGGGATCGAACAGGCGGTCCGGGACGTGTATCTGGGCGATTACATCTCGCTGGATGACCAGGTGACCTTTGACGACCTGGCCGCGGCGATGCAACGCGCCTGGCTCGAACGCAGACTGCCCACGCATCCGGGCAGCGTGGACGCGATCGTGCACAGCACGGGAAGCCTGGTGATCCGCGAATGGCTTACCCGCCATTACGCTCCGGACACGGCACCGCTGAAGCGGCTGTTGATGCTGGCCCCGGCCAATTTCGGATCGCCGCTCGCACACATGGGGCGAAGCCTGATCGGGCGCGCGACCAGAGGCTGGCGCGGAGCGCGGCTGTTCGAGACCGGCAGCCGGATCCTGAGCGGCCTCGAGCTGGCGAGTGACTATACGGTCGACCTGGCGGAGCGGGACTGGTTCGCCCCCTCGCCGTGGTACGGTCCCGGGCGCATCCTGTGCACGGTCCTGACCGGCAACCAGGGGTACGCGGGGATCGCCGCGGTCGCCAACAAGGTGGGCACGGACGGGACCGTGCGCGTGTCGAGCGCCAATCTCGAATGTGCGCGGATGGATGTCGATTTCGCCACCGAGCCGATGCGGCCGATCAGTCGCGGCCCGCTGGATAGCATGGCCAGCGCTGCTTTCGGCATCATGGACGGCGAGGATCATTCGAGCATCTGCGCGCAGAACCGCGGGCCACGGAATCCCGCGACCCTGCCGGCGGTGTTTCGGGCGCTGACCATCGACGACGCCGGGTTTCCGGCCTGGCGCGCGCAGCTGGAAGCGTCGAACCGCGCGGTCATGGCGCGGCGCAACGAGGGACGCCGTCCTCATTTCCACGGCTACCAGAACACCGTGTTCCGGGTTCGCGACCAGAACGGACGCGATGTCAGCGATTACCTGATCGAGTTCTATGCCAACGACGATCTGGGGCAACGTGCCCGCCGGATGACCCGGGATTTCCAGGAGGCTGTCGTGGCCAGCGTGCACGTGTTCGCAGACAACCCCGCCTATCGCGCGCTGCTGATCAATTGCCGGGAACTGCACCGCTTGCTGGACCGCCCGGAGGACCGGCTGTACATGAGCATCACGGCCTTTCCGGAACTCAACAGCCGGGAGGTGGGCTACCGGACGTACGGCGACCGGGACATCGGGGCTTTGGTACTGGATCGCGGCGACGTGCGGACCTGGTTTCGCGAGAATCGGACCCTGTTGGTCACATTGACATTGAAACGCGAGCAGAAAGCGGGTGTGTTTCGCCTTTACGACGGTTGAAGGCGCGGTATCCCGATGCCGCACCTCAGTCCTGGCGGTCGCCCGGTTCCCGCAGCCTGGCCGAGAAGCGACGCATCACGCCACTGGAGACACGGTCCTCGGCTTCAATGATGAACCCCGCGCGTTCCACGGTGGTTTCGGTGTCCCGGTTGGGGTGGCAACCACCGGTGATCCAGGTCCAGGCCGGTTGGATCCCGTCCTGCATCCTTCCGAGCAGAGGGTGCGCATGGCGCACGTGCTCGATCATTCGCAGGCGCCCGCCGGGTGCGAGCACGCGACGAACCTCCCCAAGCCCACGATCGGGGTCCTGCACGCTGCAGAAGACCAGACCGCTGACCACCGTGTCGAAGCTCCGGTCCCGGAAGGGCAGGGCCTCGGCCCGGGCTGCGACCATCGGTACGCCCGGAGCGCGCTTCCGCGCCCGACGCAGGGCTTCGAAGTCGAGATCGGTAGCGATGATGTCGTTTCCGCTCGGGTAAAGCGGCAGGTTGCGCCCGGTTCCGCACCCGACCTCGAGCGTCCTGGGCCGTGCCCCGCTGACCAGCCGGCGGCGCCAGCGGGAAAAACCGGTGCCGTCCATCACGCTCATCAGCATGTCGTACAGCCATGGGATGTGTTCGATGCCGCGCATCCGTTCGCTCCGAAATCATTGCTCGTGCCCAATGGACTCCACCCGGTCGCGGAGGTTGCAATCGTCGCCTTCGGTTGACGGGTCGGGAGGACCCCCACCATGATGTCGGTATCGCTCGGACGCCGCGAGGATGCTGCCATGCGCCGTTTCGTACTGGATACCAGCCTGTTCACCAATCCGCACGTGTTCAGCCAGTTCGGCGACGATCCACGCGATGGGTTGCGCACCTTCCTCGAGCTGGCCCGGCGCTGCCCCGCCGAGTTCTACATGCCGCTGTCGGTGTACGAGGAATTCCGCACCATGCGCGATCTCGCGGAACTTGCGGGGGACTTCGAAACGGTCGTGTGGATCCGTTCCCCGCGTCGGGGCACCCTGACCATTCCCAGCGACATCCTCTACGAATTCATCGACGAGGTTCGCAGCCGTATCGACCGCGGTCTGCGCATCGCGGAGGAGCACACCAAGCGCGCCGGCGCCGCCGCGGACATGCCGCCGGAGATCATCACCCAGTTGCGCGAACGCTTCCGCGAAGCCATGCGCAAGGGCCTGGTGGACTCCCGCGAGGATGTCGATGCCGTGCTGCTCGCGCTGGAACTCGACGCCGAACTCGCCAGTGCCGACCAGGGCATGCGCAAGCTGGGTAACCGAATGGGCATCAAGCTGATCACCGCCGACTACCTGCGCCAGGTCATGAGCAACCTTGCGGACGCGGAGCGCGCGCGACCGAAAGCGGACTGACCCGCCAAAGAGGTTCTGGCTCAGTCGAACTGGATCGCGCCCGAAAGCGCCGTGGCCAGGGTGCCCGTCATGCGGTCGAAAACCCGATCGAATTCCAGTTCCCAGTAGCCATCCACCGCCCGCGGCATGCCCGGATGAAAACGGACCCGCTGTCCCCCCGTTGCCTTCATGTGCTCGATGAAATGAAGTGCGTTGGCGCGTTCGCGGAAGCGGCAGCGGTACCGGTGATCGACACGCCCCCGGGTGCGGCTCAGTTCGACCGCCGCGTTCAGTCCCGACAGTAAAGCCGTTCCGAGAGAGCGTTCCAGTTCCGGATCGTCCTGTTGGCCGTGCTCTGTGACGAACAGAGCCAGGCGGACCAGGCGATTGGTGAAGTACTCCGGCGGCAGGTCCAGCAATTGGGCGCTGCAGACCCGGATATCCGTGACATGGGAGCTTCCGGTCACGTATTTCGCGCGGTTGGCCTCGCTCTCCCCCTTGAACACAAGGCCTTCGGCGCCCTCTTCATCCAGTTGCAGGATCAGGCGCCGCAGGGATTCGACGTCCGCCGGGCGGAAACGTCCGAAGATGCGGGTGGCGGGAAGTTGATGCCGCTCGATCCGTTCCAGCTTCTCGCGTTGGGGCAGAAAGCCGGGGACACCCTTGCGCATCATGTCGAACACGTACAGGGCCACGTCCCGGGCCACGAACGCGGGGGCACCCTCCAGGTAGGGATTGTCGGGCCCGGCGATCTCGGCGCAGAGCACGAGTTCCGGCTCCGCTTCGAACAGCGCAAGGTCGATGAAGTCCGGCAGCCGGTCGGTGCTGAACGGGCAGACGAATCCGCCCCGGCTGAACGCGTAGATCCGGTCCTCGTGGCGGAGAATGCGAACGTTGAATCCGTCGATTTTCTCTTCCGCCCAGAAGTGGCCGCGAAACTGTTCGGAAAGCCCCGCGGACAGCGTGTGGATGCGCGCAATCGAAGGATACCCGGGGATCACGATGCCGTCGGGGAGAACGACGCTGCCCCGGGGATGTCCCGCCACACTCTCGGTCAGGCGGGCGTAGCGTAGTGCTTCGAATCGATGCAGTTCCGCGCGGCCTTGTTCGACGGCGTCAGCGAGGGTTTCCCGGTCCATGTTCAAAGTGTAGTGCGGTTGCGGGCAAGGAGGCATCTCCCGAGACACTCGATTCCTGCTACGCTAACGACTGTCATTTTTGGCAGGGATCCTGACATGACGAAAGCTTCCCGATTCACCGGGGCCCCACCGCCCGAGGTGATTGCCCTTCTGGACGCGCACCCGGACCCGGCCGTCCTCCTTGATCTCGAATACCGGATCGTCGCGGCCAATACGGCCTACCGCGAGGTGTTCGGCGGCGACGTGGGCTCGACGCCACGCCGGTGTTTCGAGGTGTCGCACGGCTACGACGCACCCTGTGATCAGTCGGGTGAGTATTGCCCGTTCAGGACGACGCTCGAAACGGGAAAGATCAGCCGGGTGATGCATGTACATCACACTCCCCGCGGCGAGGAGCATGTCGATGTCGTAACCCGCCTGATCCCGGATGCCGATGGCCAACCACGTTTCGTGCTGGAAATCATGCGGGCGACCCGAATGGCCAGCGTGCGGCCCCGTCCCGGCCGCGTGTTGGTGGGCCGGGCGCCTGTGTTCACGCGCATGCTCGAACTCGTGCAGCGGGCGGCGCCAAGCGAGGCGGCGGTGCTGCTGCTGGGAGAAACCGGCACCGGCAAGGAGATGGTTGCCCAGGCGACGCACGAGGCCAGTCATCGCCACAAGGGGCCCTTCGTGCCGGTGGAATGCGCAGGACTCACTGAATCTCTGTTCGAGAGTGAACTGTTCGGGCACGAAAAGGGGGCCTTCACCGGTGCGACCAGCCAGAAGGACGGATTGGTCGAGGCCGCGCGCGGTGGCACGTTGTTCCTCGATGAGGTGGGAGATATCCCGCTGACCATGCAGGTCAAGCTGCTGCGATTACTCGAAACGGGTTCGTTTCGGCGGGTCGGTAGCACCGTCTCCCTGGAAGCGGATTTCCGATTGGTTTGTGCCACTCATCGGGACCTCAGGGCACAGGTCGCTGCGGGTGAGTTCAGGCTCGACCTGTATTTTCGGATCAGCGTGTTCCCGATACCGCTACCGGCGTTGCGGGAGCGGCGCGAAGATCTGCCCCTGCTAGTGGAGGCGCTGCTCGCACGGTTGCCTTCCGCGCGCGGCAAGCACCTGACCCCGCGCGCGTTCGAGGCGCTCTCCGCGATGGATTTTCCGGGCAACGTGCGGGAACTTCGAAACCTTCTGGAGCGCGCAAGCCTGCTCGCAGACGGTGACGAAATCGACGCGATGCACCTGGCCCTGGACCTGGATTTCCAACCTGCCCTCGATGTCTGTCCATCTGCCGAGGACGTGATTCCGCTGGAAGAGCTCGAACGGCGATACCTGTCCCGCGTGGTTGCGGTTCACAGTGGCGATCGCCGAGAACTGGCCAGCAGGCTGGGTGTCTCCGAGCGCACGCTGTACCGGAAACTTCGGCAGCTGGACGCCCCGGCGGGTGGCGACGCGGGCTGAATGCGTTCGGTGGGAGGCGGCGATACTCCTGACAGAGTGGGTCCGGAAACTGACAAACGTGGCGCATTTGCACCTGTTTGGCACAAACGCAACAGGGGGCGAAGCG
>SLNI01000009.1 GCA_007133115.1 Thioalkalivibrio sp.
CGGCACCAGCACGTGTGGAAAATTCTCGCCGGAGAATGCCACGTAGGCGCGGGTCAACGCCTCCACCGTGTAGGGATCGGACACCGTCTCGCCACTTCGCTCCACCTCAAGGTACCGCTTGCCCTGGGTGTCGACCACGGCGAAGCTCGCGCCCGGATCGTCCGGAAACACGAGCTGCACCCCGGCCCCGACCATGCCGACGAATCGGCAGTGCATGCAGGCACTGACACCGTAGCGCGCGAGAACCAGCGCGAACAGCAGGTCACCGGGGACACAGAAACGCCGGGAATCGACATCGTGGATCGGATTGAAGTCACCGGCGATGTCCTTCGCAAACCGGCTCGCCTGATCCGGCGAAATCAGGACATGGCCGTCGTGCACCGCATGAAAGGCCCGCAGAAAGGAGTTTTCATTCACGTTTAAATTACCCGCCATTCGACGAAACCCCTGCACTATAGCTGCAAATGATCGCGGATGACCCCCAGAAAGGCGTCGCCATAGCGTTCGAGTTTGGCCACGCCCACACCGGATACGGTCGCCATTCCAGCGGAGTCGGTCGGGGCGAGCACCGCCATTTCCGCAAGCGTAGCGTCGTGGAAAATCACGTATGGGGGCACGCCCTGGGCGTCCGCGAGCCGGCGGCGGCAGGCCCGGAGTGCTTCCCAGAGTTCCCGCTGGGGCCCTTCCAGCGCCTCGACCGCCCGCGGCGTGCGTCGCTCACCGCCACGGGAACGCGCAGGACGGGTATCCCGGCGCAGCTGAACGCTGGCCTCGCCACGCAACAGGGGCCGACAGGATTCATCCAGACAAAGCCCCCCGTGGCGGTCGGGGTCGGCACGCAACAGGCCCCGGGCGATCAACTGGCGGTAGATCGTGCGCCACTCCCCGGCCTCGAGTTCGGCACCGATCCCGAAGGTGCTCAACCGGTGGTGCCCGAAGCCGCGTATGCGATCGTTCTCGCGTCCACGCAGTACGTCGACGAGGTGGTTGACACCGAACCGTTCCCCGGTTCGGTACACGCAGGAAAGCGCCTTGCGTGCCGGCTCTGTCGCGTCCCAGGTCTCTGGCGGTTCCAGACAGGTGTCGCAGTTCCCGCAGGGCTCGGGGAGAGGATCGCCGAAGTACGCCAGTAGCGCCTGGCGCCGGCAGGTGGTCAACTCGCACAGCCCCAGCATCGCCTCGAGCTTCTGCCGTTCCACCCGCTTGTGTTCGTCATCGGCGGTGGACTGCTCCAGCATCTGGCGCAGCGTGATCACATCCTGCAGGCCGTAGAGCATCCAGGCATCGGCGGGCAGACCGTCGCGGCCCGCGCGCCCCGTTTCCTGGTAGTAGGCCTCGATGCTCTTCGGCAGATTGAGGTGCGCGACGAAGCGCACGTCCGGCTTGTCGATGCCCATTCCGAAAGCGATGGTGGCGACCATGATCACGCCCTCCTCCTGCACGAAGCGGGACTGGTTCCGCTCCCGCTCGGCAGCGGACAGGCCCGCGTGATAGGGCAATGCCGTCAGCCCCTGTTCGGATAGCCAGGCGGCGATCGCGTCGACCCGCTTCCGGCTCAGGCAATAGACGATGCCCGCCTCTCCCGAATGCTGCTCGCGGATGAAACGCAGTAGACGGTCCCGGGGTTGTGCGCCGCCGGCGTCGGACTGCGCGATCCGGTACCGGATGTTCGGCCGATCGAAACGGCTGACGAATTGCCGCGCCTGCTCCAGGCCGAGCCGGCTGAGGATCTCCCGCCGGGTGGGCGCGTCTGCGGTCGCGGTCAACGCCAGCCGGGGGACGCTGGGGAACCGCTCCGCCAGGAGTGACAGCTGGATGTATTCGGGCCGAAAATCGTGGCCCCACTGGGAAACACAGTGCGCCTCGTCGATTGCGAACAGTGCGATCGGACAGCGCTCGAGCAGATCCAGCGTGCGCGGCAGCAACAGGCGCTCCGGAGCGATGTAGAGCAAGTCCAGCTCACCCCGGACCAGGGCCTGTTCGGTGGCCCGGACATCGGCTGCGGACTGCACCGAGTTCAGCGCCGCCGCGCGCACGCCGAGCTGTTGCAGCACCATGACCTGGTCGCGCATCAGTGCGATCAATGGCGACACCACCACGGCGCAGCCGGGGAGCGCCAGCGCGGGGATCTGGTAGCACAATGACTTGCCGCCGCCGGTGGGCATCAGCACCAGCGCATCGCCACCCCCGAGCACGCAATCGATGACCGCTCGCTGGTGCCCCCGAAAGCCGGGGTAGCCGAAGACCTCCCGTAGAATCCGCTCCGGATCGGAATCCACCGACGGATCCATCCCCCGCGCGGGAACCGCCAACCCCACGACTCCCGGATCCTCCGCCTGACCGGGGCTGTCTGAGCTGGTTTCTGTCACTTTCTTCATTCTGGATTCTCCCGTCCCTGGAAGCCTGGTTCCGATGATGAGCCCGGGGCAAGGCCACGCGGTCCACAAACCGCGCTTACCGCGGGACCTACTGGACCGCGCTGGCCACCACCCCTAGAGTGTCGGGCTTGCATTCACTCTAAGATTCCGGATTCTGCCATGCGCGGGCACGCCTCGCCTTTCGACGCCCCCGAAGGCGCCATCAACTGGCGCATCATCAGTAGCCTTTGGCCCTACCTGTCCGAGTTTCGCGGCCGCCTGTTCCTGGCCATGGGGCTGATGGGACTGGCCAAGCTCGCCAATGTCACCGTACCACTGACCCTGAAATTCATCGTCGATCACTTCGAAGGCGCCGGCACCCGGGAGGTGTTGATTACGGTGCCGCTGGCCCTGCTGGTGGCCTATGGCCTGCTGCGCTTTTCCGCCACGCTGTTCGGGGAACTGCGCGACGCGGTGTTCGTGCGCGTGGCCGAGCGCGCCATGCGCCGGGCCGCGCTCCAGGTGTTCGAACACCTCCACCGCCTGGAACTGGGCTTCCATCTTTCCCGCCAGACCGGAGGCCTCTCGCGCGATATCGAGCGCGGCACGACGGGCATCAGTTTCCTGTTGCGCTTCATGGTATTCAACATCCTGCCGACGCTGATGGAGATTCTGCTGGTGGCGGTAATCCTGCTGGTCGCGGTCGGGCCGGTGTTCATGTTCACGGTGTTCGGGGCGATCGCGGTCTACGTGGCCTTTTCGGTCTGGATCACGGAGTGGCGCACGCGCTTCGTGCGTGAAGCCAACCTGCGCGACAACGAGTCGAACACCCGCGCGATCGACAGCCTGCTCAACTACGAAACCGTCAAGTATTTCGGTAACGAACGCTTCGAGGCCGAGCGTTTCGATCAGGGCCTGGCGGCCTGGGAAACCGCCCGCATGAAGAACGTGCTCTCGCTCGTGCTGCTGAACAGCGGCCAGGCGCTGATCATCGCGGCGGCCATCACGGTCATGATGATCCTCGCGGCCACCCAGGTGGCGGCCGGAACCATGACAGTCGGCGATCTGGTAATGGTCAACGCCTATATGATCCAGCTGTTCATCCCACTCAACTTTCTCGGCTTCGTGTACCGCGAGATCCGCCAGTCTCTGGCCAATATCGAGCGCCTCTTCGGGCTGCTGGAAAAACCGGTCAAGGTACAGGATCTCCCGGGCGCTCCCGATCTGAAAGTCACGGCAGGGGCCGTGCGTTTCGAGGACGTGCATTTCCGCTACCACCGGGAGCGGTCCATTCTGCAGGGAGTCTCTCTGGAGATCCCCGCCGGACACAAGGTTGCGGTCGTGGGTGCGAGCGGGGCCGGAAAATCGACCCTGTCGCGGCTGCTGTTCCGCTTCTACGACGTCGACCAGGGACGCATCACCGTCGACGGCCAGGATCTCCGGGAAGTCACGCAGGACAGCCTGCGCCGGGCCATCGGCGTCGTGCCCCAGGACACCGTGCTGTTCAACGAAAGCATCGCCTACAACATCGCCTACGGGCGTCCGGACGCGACGCCGGACGAAATCCGCGAAGCGGTGCGGCTGGCCCACCTGGACGATTTCATCTCGCGGTTGCCGCAGGGCCTGGAGACGGTGGTCGGCGAGCGCGGCCTGAAGGTCTCCGGCGGGGAAAAACAACGCATCGCGATTGCCCGGATGCTGCTCAAGGACCCGCCGATCCTCGTCTTCGACGAGGCGACCTCATCGTTGGACTCGGGTTCGGAGAAAGCGATCCTGGCGGCCTTGAACGAGGTCGCGGTCCGGCGCACCACGTTGGTGATCGCGCACCGACTGTCGACGGTGATGGACGCCGACAACATCGTGGTCCTCGAACACGGCCGTGTCATCGAGCAGGGAACCCACACCCAACTGCTCGCCCGGGAAGGCACGTATCACCGTCTCTGGCAACACCAGCACGAGCGTGCCTCCGCCGATCCGGAAATGGCGGAGAGCCCGCAGCAGCCGATCAGTCCTTCCTGAGCAGGTCGGCGAGCCCGGCGAACGGGTTGTGGGTGGCGCTCTTGACGGCCGCCGCATCCTTGCTGGGGGTGGCATCCACGTAGCGCTGATGCTCATTGTCGTGGCAGTAGACGCACAGGAGTTCCCAGTTGCTGCCGTCCAACGGGTTGTTGTCGTGGTTGTGGTCGCGATGGTGGACCGTCAGTTCCTGCACATTGCGCGCATTGAACTCCCGACCGCATCGACCGCAGACCCAGGGGTACATTTTCAGGGACCGTTCCCGGTACCCCAGTTCCCGTTCCGCCTTGTCGCGGTTGGCGCGCGCGACGATCTCGTCCAGGCGCGAAGATTTGCGTTCCGTCATGTGAACCGGCTCCAATGGAGGACAACCTCAGCTTAGGCAAAGCAGGCGCGAATGGGAACGTCCTGCGCACACTTTTTGCGCAGGACGAGGCCGTTGGCACCGACAATGTGCGGAACTCCTGACAGGCGCGGTCGGGCCACCCATCAGCACTCGCGATCCTCGCAGGCCACCGCGCCTTCCAGCAAATCGCGTTGCCTGTCCACCCCGGTTTCGGTGAACAGAATGATCAGCAGACCCACGGTCAAGCCGATGATGGCCGCTTCAACGAGAATCTTTGTCTTTTTCCAACGCCACCGACCTCTCGCCATGGTTCACTCCCGCACGGCGTCCACGATCGCCTGCACCAGGCACGAAGAGATCAAGCAACATTCAGTCCAAGCCTCCAGTACGACCAGCCACCCGGGAACTCATGCCGCCACGCCGTGCTCGCGGGTCGCGTGAAACTGGACCTCGGGCCATTTCTCGATCGCCATCTGCAGGTTGACGCGGGTCGGCGCGATGTAGACGAGATCGCCCCCGTGATCGATGGCCAGATGGGTCGCGGCCTTGTCGCGGAACTCGGCAAAGCGCTTCGCGTCCTCGGAACTCACCCAGCGGGCGGTCTGCACGTTGACGTTCTCGAACCGGCAGTCGACCTTGTATTCGGTCTTCAGCCGCTC
>SLNI01000211.1 GCA_007133115.1 Thioalkalivibrio sp.
CCGGTCCGTTTCTTCGAAATTCTTCGGGACTGCGGTGCACTCCGGGTTCTGTTTCCCGAACTCGACCGTCTGTTCGGGGTTCCCCAGCCGCCACGCTACCATCCGGAGATCGACACCGGGGTCCACACGCTGATGGTCCTGGAGCAAGCCAGCCAGCTCAGCGAGTCTCCCGAGGTGCGCTTCGCCGCGCTGGTGCACGACCTCGGAAAGGGCAATACGCCAGCCGATGTCCTGCCCAGCCATCATGGCCACGAGGAACGCGGTGTCCGGCTCATCGAAGCGCTATCGGCGCGACTGCGTGTTCCCAAGCGTTATCGGGAGATCGCGATCCGTGTCGCGCGCTACCATGGCTGGGTACACCGCGTGTTCGAATTGCGCCCCGTGACCATCATGAAGCTGGTCGAAGGCATCGATGCGCTGCGGCGGCCCGAGGGACTGGAACCGTTCCTCCATGCCGTGGAAGCCGATTTTCGTGGCCGGAAGGGCTTCGTGGAGCGTCCGTACCCTCAGGCTGCAGCGGTACGAGCCGCGGTGCGGGCCGCAGCCGCCGTTTCCCCCCAGCCTTTCCTGGAGAGCGGTCTGCAGGGGACGAAACTCGGTTCAGCGCTGCGCAGGGCGCGCATCGCGGCTATCGCTGAACGGCATCGGCAGGACCCGCCGGGACATTGAGCGGTCCCGCCAACTTGCCTGCCGGCACCCGGCACCGTACCCTTCCGAGCGCCAAGTTTTTTGCCGAGGAAACAACCCATGGACTTTGCCCAGGCGCGCACCAACATGGTGGAACAACAGGTTCGGCCCTGGGACGTGCTGGACATGCGCGTGCTGGACGTCATGGAAGCACTGCCCCGAGAGCATTTCGTACCGGAAGGCCGCGAAGGGCTGGCCTATGCCGATACCGAGATTCCGCTGGAGCAGGGGGAGCGGATGCTCGCGCCGAGGGTCGTGGGCCGATTGCTGCAGGCACTGGCACCCGGGAACACGGAAACGGCGCTGGAGATCGGCACGGGCTCGGGCTATGTGACCGCCTGTCTGGCACACCTCTGCGCGCAGGTGGACAGTGTCGAGCGCATCGATGCCCTGCGGCTTGCAGCCCGGTCTCGCCTGGACGCGGCGGGCATCCAGAACGCCAGTCTGCGCACAGCGACGGTAACGCCCGAATGGTCGCCCGCACGGACCCGCTATGACCTGATCAGCGTGAACGGAGCCATGACCGAGTACCACCCGTTCCTGCAGCGTCACCTGAGTCTGGGTGGCCGCCTGTTCGTGGTCTTCGGCAAGCCACCGGCGATGGAGGCGCTGCTCGTCACGCGTGTGGCGGAAAACAGCTACCGCACGGAGCGCCTGTTCGAAACCACCCTGAAACCGCTGGTGGGATTCGAGCAGCGGGCCGAGTTCGTCTTCTGAGCGCGCGAATCGGGTCGCAAACGGGGCCGGCACAGTGCCACAGACGTCCCATCGCGGCCGGTCTCTGCTAAGATTAGAGCACTTTGGCGGCCCGGGAATCGACCCCATGAAAATGCTTCGTACCCTTTGTGTCGCAGCGGCACTTGCGGCGCTGTCGGCGCTTCCACTCCATGCGGCGGACCTGTTGCAGGTTTACCAGGATGCCCTCGCCAACGATGCGGAGCTGCGCGCCGCCGAGGCCAATTACCGGGCCGTGCTCGAAGCCAAGCCGCTGGCCCGCTCGGCACAGCTGCCTCAGATCTCCGCCGATGCCGAACTGGGTGGCTTTTACTCGGATCCCGACGGCAGGGACAGCGTCGACGGGAGCCGATACGACCTCTCGCTCAACCTGTTCCAGAGCCTGTTCGATCGGCGCAACCAGATCGGTGTCACCCAGGCCGACCTGCAGATCGCCAGCGCCGCGGCGGACCTCGACGCGACACGTCAGGAACTGATACGCCGCGTGGCCGAGGCCTATTTCGATGTCCTTCTCGCCGAGGAAACCCTGACCTTCCGCCGCGCGGAGAAACAGGCCATCGCCCGGCAGCTCGAACAGACGCAGCGCCGCTTCGAGGTAGGGCTGATTGCGATTACCGACGTGAAAGAGGCTCAGGCCCGGTTCGATATCGCCAGGTCCGACGAAATCGCTGCGGAGAACGACGTCAACCTGGCCAACGAGCGGCTGGCCGTCATCACCAACACCTATTACGACCGTCTGGCGGCCCTGAAGCCGGATGCGATGCTGCCGACCGGGCCGGAGCCCGAAGATCCCGAACAGTGGGTCTCCGTGGCCCTGGAGCAGAACCAGGATCTGATCGCACGCCGCCTGCAGGCTGAAATCGCCCGTGAACAGATCGGTCGTCAGCGCGCCGAGGGACTCCCGACGCTGGGACTCGCCGCCTCCATCGGCGATACCGGTTACAGCGGTGTCAACGGCCTCCCGGGGTTCATCGACAGCACCGATGCGCGAGTCGGCCTGCGCCTCGACGTGCCGCTCTACACGGGTGGCCGGGTCAGCGCCCTGACCCGGGAAGCACGGGAACAGTTCGAGGCCGCCCAGGAGGGCGTCGTGCTGACCGAGCGGAGGGTCGTCCAGCTCACCCGCAGCAGCTTCCTGTCGGTGGTGTCCAACGCGGCCCGGGCCAATGCCTTGCGGCAGGCGGTCATTTCGAACCAGGCGGCACTCGAGTCAACCGAGGCCGGTTTCGAAGTGGGAACGCGGACCCAGGTCGATGTGCTCCTGGCCCTTCAGGAACTCTTCCGGGCGGAACGGGATCAGGCCCAGTCTCGCTACACCTTCCTGGTGGACCGGCTGCGGCTGCAGCGCGCGGTCGGCAGCCTGACCGAGGCGGACCTGCAGCGCATCAACCAGTTCCTGGAATGATCAGAAGCCTCGCCGGGGTCGAAACCCACGGGTTTTCGACCTCCACCGGCCGCTGTCGTCGTGCGATCGCGGCCGTGGCCCACGCACTCGGCGGAGGTTGCGACCCATGCGCCTGACCGCCGACGAATACCGCCGCCTGCCGAACCGGAGCATCACGCTTCTGGGAATGTCGGGTGTGGGCAAGACGCACCTGTCCAATCTTCTGCGCCGGGAGGACTGGTTTCATTATTCCGGAGATTACCGGATCGGAACCCGCTACCTCAGCGAACCCATTCTGGACAACATCAAGGCACAGGCGATGCAGGTGCGTTTTCTCCGCGACCTGATCCGCTCCGATTCGATTCAGATCATCAACAATATCGGGGTCGACAACCTGCAGCCCGTTTCGAGTTTCCTGGGAAAGCTCGGCAACCCTGAGCGCGACGGACTCTCGCTGACCGAGTTCAAGCGACGCCAGGCCCTGCACCACGCGGCGGAAATCCAGGCCATGCTGGACGTGCCGGCCTTCATCCAGAAGGCGCGCAGCCTGTTCGGGTATCCCCATTTCATCAACGATGCCGGCGGTTCGGTCAGCGAGCTCGATTCGCCGGAAGTGCTGGAGACGCTCGCCAGGCACACCCTGATTCTGTATATCCGCGCCACCGAGGAAGACGAGAGCCACTTGATCGCGCGCGCAGAACGGGATCCGAAACCGCTTTACTACCGCGAGGATTTCCTGAACGACCGGCTGCAGCACTACATGGTGGAGCACGGCCTGGAATACTCGGCGCAGATCGAACCCGACGATTTCGTTCGGTGGGTTTTCCCCTACCTGTTCCGCTCACGTCTGCCGCGTTACGAAGCCATTGCCAAGACGTACGGGTACACGCTGGTCAGCAGCGAGATTGCGCAGGTCAGAACCGCCGCCGATTTCGACGACCTGGTGATGCTAGCGCTGGATCGCGAGGGTGGGCACTGATGCCGCTGGTCGCACACACCGCGCTGCCGGCCTTCGAACGCCTGAGCCAGGAAGGCGCGACGGTGTTGCCCAGCGATTACGCGCTCCACCAGGACATCCGCGCGCTGCACATCGGCCTGCTGAACATGATGCCGGACGCCGCACTGGCGGCGACCGAACGGCAATTCTTCCGGCTGATCGGGGAAAGCAACCAGATCGCCCAGTTCTACATGCACCCCTTCACGCTTGCCGAGCTGCCCCGCGGTCCGGGGGGCCAGGCGCACGTGGAGCAGTTCTACGAGAGCTTCGAGACCATCCAGCGCACCGGCCTGGACGCCCTGATCATCACCGGCGCCAACGTAAGCCAGCCGGATCTGGCGCTGGAACCCTTCTGGGAACCGCTCGCCGAAGTCGTGGACTGGGCCTGGCACAACGTGACCTCCACGCTGTGTTCCTGTCTGGCGACCCACGCGGTGATGCAGGGCCGGTATGGCGAACGGCGGCGCCCCCGCGGGCCGAAGCTCTGGGGCGTTTTCGATCACCGGGTGGTCGACCGCGAGCACCCTCTGGTCGCTGGGGTCAACACCCGTTTCGATGTGCCCCATTCCCGCTTCAACGACGTCTCGCGCGAGCAGTTCGAACGTCATGGGCTGAAGATCCTGGTCGAGGGCGCACGCGCCGGCGTGCATCTCGCGGTATCGCGGGACGGCTTTCGCACGGTCTTCTTCCAGGGGCACCCGGAATACGACAGCATCAGCCTGCTGAAGGAATACAAGCGTGAGGTCGGTCGCTTCATCAACGGTGAGCGCGAGGACTTCCCGCCGCTGCCGGAGAACTACCTGGCGCCGCAGGCGGCCGCGATCCTGGACGAACACCGCGAACGGGTCGAGCAGGCCCTGCAACGGCGCGCGCCGGCGCCGCCGCTGCCGGAGGCCCTGCTGCTGGACCGGCTCGACAACACCTGGCACGACAGCGCGCTGGCCGTCGTGAACAACTGGATCGGCAACGTCTACCAGCTGACCAATGTCGACCGCCGGATCCCCTTCCGACCGAGTATCGACCCCGACGACCCGCTCGGCTGGCGCCGCTGACCGAGCCCCACGGACCTCTGGTGTCCTTTGACAGGACCCTGGCGGACCCCGATAGAGAACCACGTGCACCCTTCCCATCCCACCGAAAAGCCGCTGATCGGTCTGTACGAGGCCATCGCGGGCGACGAAGACGCTCGGGTCTGCAAGGACATCCCGGAGGCGGCCTGCAACGCCCAGCCGATCAATTTCTTCATCCACCTGGTCGCCAACACGCTGAGCAAGATCGGCGACGAGCTCGCCTCGGCCCGACTGGTACTGGCCTGGATGCTGGGCGCGCTGGGCGCCCCGGCGGCCTTCGCGGGATTCCTGGTGCCGATCCGCGAGTCGGGTTCGCTGATGCCACAGCTCTTCGTGGCTGCGGCCATCCGCAGGCAACCCGTGCGCAAGTGGTTCTGGGTCGCGGGGAGTGTCGGTCAGGGGATCGCCGTGGCCCTCATGGCCGTCGTCGCAATGACTCTGGAAGGCGCCGCGGCGGGTTGGGCGATCCTCGTTCTGCTCACGCTGTTCGC
>SLNI01000061.1 GCA_007133115.1 Thioalkalivibrio sp.
GCAATTGAGCCTGTTCCAGCGCAAGCCCTTGGCCGATCTCCTCCGCGGTCGAAAACACGATCCACCCGATCCCCAGATGCCTCTGCGGCTGAGGGCCGCCTAAGTGGGACAGCAGTGGGTCAGACCCCACTTCCAACCGGGGTCTGACCCCACTTTTCACTGGGGTCTGACCCCAAGCAATGCCCTGATCCTATCGGAAAAAACATTGTTTAAAAAGAATTTTTACCGGAACCCCGTTGGGGTCTGACCCCGATTTGGTTTGGGGTCTGACCCCGATTTGGTTTGGGGTCTGACCCCGGTTTTGGGTGGGTTACATGCGGATTAGGGCGGAGCCCCAGGTGAAGCCGCCGCCGAAGGCTTCGGTGAGGATGAGTTCGCCGGGTTTGATGCGGCCGTCGCGGACGGCGACGTCGAGGGCGAGCGGGATGGAGGCGGCCGAGGTGTTGCCGTGGGTGTCGACGGTGACGACGACGTTGTCCATCGACATCGCGAGTTTTTTCGCGGTGGCCTGAATGATGCGGATGTTGGCCTGGTGCGGCACCAGCCAGTCGAGATCGGTCTTGCTGATGCCGTTGTGCCGCAGGGTCTCGTCGACGATCTGATCCAGCGTGTTGACGGCGACCTTGAATACCGCCCGCCCTTCCATGCGGATCTTGTCGTCGGCGTGCTGGCGTGACACGCCGGCCGGCACTTCGAGCAGCGAGCGGTACGCGCCGTCGGCGTGGAGGTGGGTGGAGAGGATGCCGGGTTCGTCGGAGCGCGACAGGATCACCGCACCGGCGCCGTCGCCCCAGAGAATGCAGTTGCCGCGGTCGGTCCAGTCGGTGATGCGCGAAAGCGTCTCGGCGCCCACGACGAGTGCGTGCCGGCACTGTCCGCCGCGGATGAACTGGTCCGCCGTGGCCAGCGCGAACACGAAGCCACTGCAGACCGCCTGCAGATCGAACGCCGGACAACCGCCGACACCGAGCTTGGCCTGCAGCAGGCAGGCGGTGCTGGGGAAGATCTGGTCGGGGGTTGTGGTCCCGACCACGATGAGGTCCAGGTCGGCGGCGGTGAGCCCGGCCGCCTCGAGAGCGCGCAGCGAGGCCTGCAGCGCGAGATCCGAAGTCGTCTCGTCGTCCGCGGCGATGTGGCGCTGCCGGATGCCGGTGCGGTCGAAAATCCACTCGTCGGTGGTGTCGACCATCGTCTCGAGATCGGCGTTGGTGAGAATCTTCGCCGGCAGATAGCTGCCCGTTCCGGCCACGCGCGAGTACGTCACCCCTGCACCTCCTGGCGGAGCAGATGCCCGATCTGCTTGTCGATTCGTTGCGGCACGTTGGCCTCGACTTCCTTGCGCGCGATGCGCACGGCATTCTGGAACGCCAGCGCGTCGGCGCCGCCGTGACTCTTGATCACGATGCCCTGCAGGCCCAGCAGGGAAGCCCCGTTGTAGCGCCGGGGATCGATGCGCTCGCGAAAGCGCGCCAGTACCGGCAGGGCGATCAGGCCGCGCAGCTTGGTCAGCCAGTTGCGCTTGAACTCGGTACGGATGTTGCTGGAGATCATGCGCGCGACGCCTTCGCTGGTCTTCAGCGCCACATTGCCGACGAAGCCGTCGCAGACGACCACGTCGACGTCGCTGCAGTAGACGTCGTTGCCCTCGACGAAGCCGATGTAATTGAGCGGGGACTTCTCGAGCAGGTGCGCGGCCTCGCGCACACGGTCGTTGCCCTTGATCGCCTCGGAGCCGATGTTCAGCAGGCCCACGCGCGGGGCCTCGGTGCCGTCCATGGCGGTTACCAGCACCGAGCCCATCACCGCGAACTGGTACAGGTGTTCGGCCTCGACATCGACATTGGCGCCGAGGTCGAGCATGTGGGTGTGCCCGAACAGCGACGGCAGCGCGGTGGCGATGGCGGGCCGATCGATGCCGGGGAGGGTTTTCAGCACGTAGCGGGCCGTGGCCATCAGCGCGCCGGTATTGCCGGCACTGACGCAGGCGTCGGCACTGCCCTGCTTCACGAGGTCGATGGCCCTGCGCATCGACGAGTCTTTCTTGTTACGCAGTGCCACCGCCGGCAGTTCTTCCATCGCCACCGTCTGCGAGGCATGTACGATCTCGACACGCTGCTGCATGGCCTCAGGCCACTGGCGGAGGTGCGCGCCGATGACCGCCTGGTCGCCGACCAGCAGCAAGCGGATGTCTCCGGTCTCGCGCAGTGCGCCGAGTGACGCGGGCATCACCACGGACGCGCCGTGGTCCCCGCTCATCACGTCGAGCGCTATGGTGTACCTGTGGCTCATATCGCTCCGAAGCGAGCGCGGACATCCCCGTGCGGGGACCGCACCCGGGTTGAGTCAGTACGTGCCGACCCTGAACGCGAACGTGCCGCGAAGGCCCGGCCTTCGCGGCACGTTTTTGCGAATCTCGCCTGGGGGCTCAATCCTCGTCGTCTTCGACCACGACATCCTTCTGGATGACCTGGCGCCCACGGTAGAAGCCGTCCGGCGACACGTGGTGGCGGCGGTGCACTTCGCCCGTGGTGGGCTCGATCGAGAGGGTGGCGCCCTTCAGGGCGTCATGGGCGCGACGCATGCCGCGCTTGGAGGGGGTCATACGTGCCTGTTGAACGGCCATGCTTCATTCTCCAAAAAACAACCCGGTAACGTTCCGGGCGAAGTGTAATCGCTTTGCCGGGGTCCGTCAGGACTTCCCGCGTAATTGTCCGAGAACCGCGAAGGGGTTTTCCGCCTCGCGGTCCCCCTCTCCCGGTTCGAATTCCCGGTCCCAGTCGGCACCACACTGCTCGTGCCTGGGTGCCAGCGGCAGTGTCAGAAGAATCTCATCCTCCACCACGGCCGCAGGCCACAACAGCCCGTCCGCCCCCAGCTCCAACCGTTCCGCGTCCTCGCCCAGTTTCGAAGAGCGGTCGTCGGATCGAACCAGCGCAATATCCGGCTGCAGCCGGAACTGCCAACGCATCGGTTGCAGGCAGCGCTGACAGACCTGCTCCGTCTCGCCCTCGATCTCGGCCTGCCACCGGATTTCGCCCAGCGGGCCCCGCACCACGGCGAACGCCACCCGGACCGCGATCCCGGCACCGTCCGGCGATGCCGCCCGGAGCCGGGGCAGATCGTCGCCCGAATACTCACCCTCCCAGCGCCGCTCGAGCGCGCGCGGGAGAAAGGGATCCAGGGAAACGGGAATGCGGCTCATCTCAAGGGCGCGCAATATACCCGTCGGGGCCTTTTCTGTCAAAGCGAACAGAGGCTTACTTGCAGCCCGACGCCCCCTTGCCGATACTGGGCGGCCTTTACGCTGACAGGAAGGTGGGCGTGATCCCGATCCGCAAACTGTTGATTGCCAATCGCGGTGAAATCGCCGTGCGCCTGATCCGCGCCTGCGCGGAAATGGGCATCACGTCGGTCGCGGTGTTCACCGACGCGGACCGCCACGCCCTGCACGTGAAGAAGGCCGACGAGGCCTATTCGATTGGCCCCGACACCATGGGCGGCTACCTGAGCATCCACCGGCTGATCAACATCGCGCGGGCGGCGGGCTGCGACGCCGTGCACCCCGGGTACGGCTTCCTCTCCGAAAACCCCGATTTCGCCGCCGCCTGCGCCGAGCGCGGGATCCGTTTCGTCGGCCCGTCCGCCGAGGTGATTCGCCGCATGGGCGACAAGGTGGCCGCCCGTGAGGCGATGATTGCCGCCGGGGTGCCGGTGGTGCCCGGTTCCGTGGGCAACCTGCCGGACGTCGAAGCGGCGCTGGTCGACGCCGAGCGCGTGGGCTATCCGGTGATGCTGAAGGCGACCAACGGCGGCGGCGGGCGCGGAATTCGTCTGTGTACCGATCCGGAAAACCTGCGCCGGAACTTCGACCGCGTGCGCTCGGAAGCCACCCGCGCCTTCGGCAGCACCGAGATCTTCCTGGAAAAGGCCGTGGTGAACCCGCGGCATATCGAGGTACAGATCCTGGCCGACAGCCACGGCAACGTCACCCACCTGTTCGAGCGGGACTGCTCGATCCAGCGCCGGCACCAGAAACTGGTCGAGATCGCCCCGTCCCCGCAGCTGACCGACACCCAGCGCGAATGGCTGGGCGAGATGGCGGTGACTGCGGCCCGTGCCGTGAACTACGAGAACGCGGGTACCGTCGAGTTTCTGATGGACTCCGACGATTCCTTTTATTTCATGGAGATGAACACACGTATTCAGGTAGAACATCCGGTTACCGAGATGATCACCGGCGTGGACATCGTGCAGGAACAGCTGCGCGTGGCCGCCGGGCTGCCGCTGCGTTATCGGCAGGACGAGATCAGCCGCCGCGGCTACGCGATCGAGTTTCGCATCAACGCCGAGGATCCCGAGAACGACTTCCTCCCGAGCTTCGGGCGCATCACCCGGTACTTCGCCCCGGGTGGCCCCGGGATCCGCACCGACGGAGCGATCTACACGGGGTACGAGATCCCGCCCCAGTATGACTCCATGTGCGCCAAACTCGTGTGCTGGGCGCTCGATTGGGAGTCTCTGCTGAATCGCGCCGACCGCGCCCTGCGCGATATCGGCGTGTACGGGGTCAAGACCACGATCCCCTATCATCTGGCGATCGTGGATCACCCCGATTTCCGCAGCGGCCGCTTCGACACGGGCTTCATCGCCGCGCACCCGGAACTGAGCCAGATCCACGGCACACCCTCCAACCGCAACCTGGCTGTCGCCATCGCCGCCGCGCTCGCAGCGCACCATGGCCTGTAGCCCGGAGAATCCATGAGCCGAGTCCACATCACCGACCTCACCCTGCGCGACGGGCATCAGAGCCTGATCGCCACCCGCCTGCACACCGAGGACATGCTGCCGATCTGCCCGCAGCTGGACCGCATCGGATTTCATTCGCTCGAGGCCTGGGGCGGCGCGACCTTCGACGCCTGCGTGCGTTTTCTCAAGGAAGATCCCTGGGAGCGTTTGCACCGGCTAAAAGCCGCGCTGCCGAATACGCCGTTGCAGATGCTCCTTCGCGGCCAGAACCTGCTCGGCTATCGCCACTACGCCGACGACGTCGTACGCGCCTTCGTGCAGCGCAGTGCCGACGGCGGCATCGCGATCTTCCGCATCTTCGATGCAATGAACGACACCCGGAATCTGCGCGTGGCCATCGAGGCGACCCGCGAGACCGGCGCCCATGCCCAGGGGACCATCTGCTACACCACCAGCCCGGTGCACACGTCCCGGCAGTTCGTCGCGA
>SLNI01000018.1 GCA_007133115.1 Thioalkalivibrio sp.
ACCGTCGGGATCATTTCCAGCTTCATGCAGAACGTGGGTGCCGCTGCACTGTTCATGCCTGTGATGAGTCGGATTTCCAATCGCCTCAATATTCCCCTCTCCCGACTGCTCATGCCGATGGGTTTCGCGGCGATCGTCGGCGGCACCATCACCATGGTGGGGTCGAGCCCGCTGATCCTGCTGAACGACCTGCTGCCGCAGGGGATGGAGCCGTTCAATCTCTTCGATGTGACGCCCATCGGGCTGGCGCTGCTGGCCAGCGCCATCGTGTACTTCGTGGTCCTCGGTCCCTACGTGTTGCCCTCGGCACAGAGCAAGTCGGGAGGCGTAGAGAGCCCCACGGAATATTTCCGGCGCGTGTATGGAATGGACTACGAAATTCGCGAGGTGCGCGTCGGTAAGGACAGCAGCCTGGTCGGGATGTCCGTGGCCGAGGCCGAAAACCGATACGGCGTGGCATTCATCGGCAGCTATAGCAACGACGATCTGCGTATCGGGCCCTGGGGCGGGTACGAGTTTCAGGCCGGTGTGTACCTCGCGGTGCTGGGTTCGCCGGATGCGATTTCCGGGTTCCTGGATGCTACGGATGCCCGCCCCCGGCGCGAGCTCAAGGTGTTCGCCAATGCGATGGCGCCGGCCAAGTCCGGTATCGCCGAAGTCGTCATCGCCCCGGGTTCCCGCCTGGTGGGCAAGACCGTCACTGATGTGGCGATGCGTCGCACCTACGGCCTGTCCGTCCTGCGCCTGCAGCGCGGCGAGGAGCCGATTGGTGAAGGTCTGCGCGATGTTCCGTTGCGGGCGACGGATGCCCTGGTGGTGCACTGCGACTGGGAGTCCCTGGCCCGGCTCGAGGGGGACCGTGACTTCGTCATCGTGACCAGCGATTATCCTCGCGAGCGCCTGCGACCGACCAAGGTTCCGCATGCTCTCGGCTTCCTGGCCCTTGCCCTCGGAATGATCCTGTTCACCGATCTGCCGCTCTCGGTGGCTCTTTTGACCGGGGCACTGGGTATGATTCTCACCGGCGTCATCGACATCGACGACGCCTACCGCGCTGTCAGCTGGAAAACGGTTTTCCTGCTGGCCAGCCTGATTCCGCTCGGGGCGGCCGTGGAGAATACCGGGACGGCGGCCTGGATCGCGCAGAACACTCTGGATTTTCTCGGGCAGGTTGAGCCCTGGGTGCTGCAGGCGACGATTTTCGTGCTGGCCACTTTCTTCACCCTGGTGATGTCGAATGTCGGCGCGACCGTGCTGCTGGTGCCGCTGTCGATCAACTTCGCGATGGCCGCGCAGCTGGCCGGGATGGAGGCCGACCCCCGGGTTTTCGCGCTGACCGTGGCGATTGCTACGTCCAATTCGTTTCTGATCCCGACGCACCAGGTCAACGCTCTGATCATGGGTCCGGGCGGATACCGCGTGAAGGATTACCTGAAGGCGGGTAGCATCATGACAATCGTATTCATGGTCGTGGCCCTGATCATGCTGAATATCGTTTTCTAGTGGGCCATGCGGAAAGTTCGGTACCCGATCGCTGCGCCAGACACGCCGGCGCTGCGTTGGGCAAGTTTGAAATAGGATGGCTGTTCCTGCACAGGCCTGCCTTACTCCGTCGTGGCTGACTGTGCTCCATAGGCACCGAATTTTCCGTATGGCCCACTAGCCCTGAAATTCCAGCCAAGCATCATCGTTTTCGAGGAGAAGTTCCCATGTCCCAGAAACATCCCGTGATTGCCGTAACCGGTTCCTCCGGTGCCGGAACCTCCACAGTGAAGCGTTCCTTCGAAAAGATATTCGAGCGCGAAAACATCAAACCCGTCGTGATCGAAGGAGACAGCTTCCACCGTTTCGACCGCAAGGCGATGAAAGTCGCGATGCAGGCGGCCGAGGGCGAGGGGAACCGCCACTTCTCCCATTTCGGGCCCGAGGCCAATCTGTTCGATCGCATCGAGGAGCTGTTCCAGACCTATGGCGAAACCGGGCAGGGACAGAAGCGTTACTACCTGCACTCGGACGAGGAAGCGGCTTTCCACAACGAGCGGATGGGAACGAGCGCCGGCGCCGGTGAATTCACGCCCTGGGAGGATATCGAGCCGGGCTCCGACCTGATGTTCTACGAGGGGTTGCATGGCCTGGCCGCTGATGGCGACGTGGACATCTCACGGTTTGTCGACCTCGGCATCGGAGTGGTGCCGATCGTGAACCTCGAGTGGATCCAGAAGATCTTCCGCGACAACGAGGAGCGCGGATATACCGCGGAGGCCATCGTCGACACCATTCTGCGGCGCATGCCGGATTACGTGAAGTACCTCACTCCGCAGTTTTCGCGCACCGACATCAACTTCCAGCGCGTGCCCACGGTGGACACTTCCAACCCGTTCATCGCCCGGGACATCCCCACTCCGGACGAGAGCCTGGTGGTGATCCGCTTCCGCGACCCCAAGAAGTTCGGCACGGACTTCCCCTACCTGCTCAACATGGTCCATGACTCCTTCATGTCGCGCCCGAATACGCTGGTGGTCCCCGGTGGCAAGATGGGGATGGCCATGGAGATCATTCTCGCGCCCATCATCCATGAGATTCTCGGCCGACGTGGCTGATACCCCGAAGCCCCGCACATGCGGGGCTTTTTTTCGGGCCCTCGGTCACGTCGGCTAGGATGCAACCGTGGTCGGGTTGTCGGGAGGTGTCCGGTGTTCGGGTTTTTCGCGGGTCGTCCGATTCGGCAGTTGCAGCGGTTTCGCGATCGCTTTACCGGGCGCACGCTGATTCTGCATGGAGGGTTCCCGGCCGATTGGCTGGAGGAACTGCTCCGGCAGCCCGGCGGCGGGGGGCATTTCCGGCTGGATATCCGGGCGCTGCCCGCGTCGCGTCCGACTCCCGTCGAGTGGCTGGTGCAGACGCACGTCCTGCCGCTGGATCTGCCGCTTCCGATGTTGATGCAGGTCCGCGAGCGGGATGTCCTGGTGCGGCATCTGCACCGACGCGGGAATGCCGTTCACCCGAGCGAGATCGCCTGGTTCCTGGAGGAATTGGATACCCGGCACCACGCGAAACTCCTGTTCTCCGACGCGCCCGGCAGGATCGACGCGGAGCGTGGATTGAAAATCGATGAAAACGAGGCCCTGAGCATGCTGGAGCACCTTGCAGGATGATGATTTCGACCCCCTTCGTTCCGGCGACGGCCACCGGTTCCGACCCCCGGGTTCTGGCGCTCAAGCTGGCCGAGGAGCTGGCCGTCCATGACGGAGTGGCGAGACCGGACGCCAACCTGGGTTTCCTGTACCTCTCGGATGCGATGTCCCGCCACGCCGCGGATGTGCTTTCGGTGCTGCGGGAGACGACTGCGGTTGAGCACTGGGTTGGCTGTGCGGGGCTCGCGTTGATCGGGGGTCGGGACGAGCTGTACGAGACGCCGGCAGCCGTCGCGATGGTTGGTGCGGTACCCGCTGCGGACTTCCGTGTCATCCGCGAACCCGCGACCACGTTCGAAGGGCTCTGCGAGCAGCTGGACGGTTTCCTGGGCATGGAAGATCCGGGTCGCCTGATCCTGCACGCGGACCCGGGCTTTGAAGGTCTCGAGGAACTGCTGACCCGGATCGACCGGGAGACGGCCTGGTTCTGCACCGGCGGCGTCAGCTCGGGGCAGGGGGCTGTGATCCAGATCGCTGACCAGATCCTTGCAGAAGGCGTTTCGGGGCTTGCTCTGCGCGACACTGTGCCCCTGGCCGCGCGTCACAGCCAGGGCTGTTCCCCGCTCCCCGGTCAACACCAGCTCAGCGAAACCTGGCGCAACATCATCGTGAAACTCGACGACCAGCCGGCTTTGCCGGTCTTTCGCGAGGTGATCGGCGAGGTGTTGGCCCGGGATCTCCGGCGCGCGTTGGGGTACATCCATATCGGCCTGCCGATCGCGGGATCGGATACCGGGGACTATCGTGTGCGCAACATCATCGGGATCGATCTCGACCGGGAGCTGCTCGCCGTCGGGGAGATGCTGACCCCGGGGGAACACATCCTGTTCGTGCGTCGCGACGGCCAGGCGGCACGCGAGGATCTGGAGCGGATGCTGGGCGAGATACGCGCTCAGTGCCCGAGCGGCATCCGCGGCGGGTTGTACGTAAGCTGCCTGGGGCGCGGACGGCATCAGTTCGGAGACGAAGGCACCGAACTGCGGATCGTGCAGGATGCGTTGGGCGATATCCCGCTCGTCGGCTTTTTTGCCAATGGCGAGATCTTTGCGAACCGGCTGTACGGATACACCGGGGTACTGACCCTGTTCGCCTGACGCTGCTCGTCATCCACCGGATTCGAGGAAAGGGACATGAAATATCGCGCGCTGGGAGACACCGGCATCGAAGTCAGTCTGATCGGGCTTGGCACGATGACCTGGGGGGAGCAGAACACCGAGGCCGACGCATTCGAGCAGCTCGATTACGCGCTGGAGCAGGGCGTGAACCTGATCGATGCCGCGGAGATGTACCCGGTGCCCCCGCGCGCGGAGACCCAGGGGCGGACCGAGACCCATATCGGTCGCTGGCTGCACGCCCGGGCCTGCCGCGACTGCGTGGTTCTGGCGACCAAGGTGGCGGGTCCGGCGGACATGCCGTGGCTGCGTGGGGGGCCGCAGCTGGTCCGGGACCAGCTGGAAGCGGCGCTGGCGGCCAGCCTGAAGCGTCTCCAGACCGACTACGTGGACCTGTACCAGGTGCACTGGCCGGCGCGCAGCACGAACTATTTCGGCAAGCTGGGCTACGAACACGACGCCGACGAGGTCGCCACCGATATCGCCGAGACGGCTGCGGTTCTGGATGGCTTTGTTCGGGATGGCCGCGTGCGCGCGATCGGCATTTCCAATGAAACCCCCTGGGGTGTCATGCAGTGGCTGCGGGCGGCAGAGCAGCGCATCGCCCCGCGCATCGTCAGCATCCAGAATCCTTACAATCTGCTGAACCGGAGCTTCGAAGCCGGGCTGGCGGAGATGTCGATCCGGGAAAGGGTGGGACTACTCGCCTATTCCCCGCTGGCGTTCGGGATGCTTTCCGGAAAGTACCTTGCCGATCAGCGGCCCGAGGGCGCGCGCCTGACCCTGTTCGAACGCTTCTCCCGCTACAGTAACCCGCAGGGCATCGCGGCCACGGAAGAGTACGCAGCGCTGGCGCAGGCCCATGGCCTGACCCCCGTGCAGCTTGCGCTGGGCTTCATCAACCGCCAGGGTTTCGT
>SLNI01000217.1 GCA_007133115.1 Thioalkalivibrio sp.
AGCGCCATCGAGGTGTGCACGGTGCGCGACCTGCGCGTACACCTCATCGACCGGCATATCGACGGCGGTCTGCTGATCGAACTGTTTTCGCGCCGGGGGATCGGGACGCTGGTGAGCCGCGAGCCGGTGGAAAAGCTGCGCGCCGCCACGGTCGATGACGTGGGCGGCATTTTCGATCTGCTGCAGCCCCTGGAGAACGAGGGCGTCCTCGTGCGGCGATCGCGCGAGCATCTCGAGCTCGAGATCGATTGCTTCCGGGTACTCGACGCCGACGGGCTGATCATCGGCACGGCGGCCCTGTACACGTTCCCTGAAACCGGTGCCGCCGAAATCGCCTGTCTCGCGTTGCACTCGGACTACCGTGGCAGCGGCCGAGGGGACCAGATCCTGGAACACATGGAGGCACTTGCGCTCCGGCGCGGCCATCGCAAGGTGTTCGTGCTGACGACGCGTACCGCCCAGTGGTTCCAGGAACGGGGATACCATCAAGGCAGCACCGCCGACCTGCCGCCCAAGCGCCAGGCTCTGTACAACCAGGCGCGCAATTCGCGGGTGTTCGTGAAAAATCTCGCCTGACGGTGGCCCACGCACTGACATGGCCCTGCAGCACCCCTGACGATAAAAAGGCCAGCCACGGAAGGATACGGACAAGACACTGAACGACTTTTTTCCGTGTGTTTCCGTGTTCTTCCGTGGCTACATCATTTCGTTAACGGCGCCCCGGATGCAGGCGGTCCAGACGCAGGCGCGAGCGCTGGTCGAACAGGCGGACCGAAGCCAGCCAGACCGCTCCCAAGGCCCCGAATCCGGTGCCTGCAGCAATCAGGAACATGATCAGAATCTGGTATTTCACCGCCTCGACCGGTGCCACGCCCGCCAGGATCTGCCCCGTCATCATCCCGGGCAGGCTCACGACACCGGCCGCTGCCATCGCGTTGATCGTCGGCATGAGACCGCTGCGCGCGGCTTCGCGACGCATGGTGGATGTGGCACAGAGCCAGGAGTCGCCGAGAGCCAGACGCCCCTCGATCACACGTCGTTCACGCCATACGGCCTGCGTCAACCGGTCCAGACCCAGGGCGATGCCGGTCATGGTGTTGCCGAGCAACATGCCCAGAAGCGGGATCGCGTACTGGGGCTCCCACCATGGAGTGGGGCCGACCATGGTCGTCAACGCCAGCACCGTGACCGCGAAGGCCGAGACGAACATCGTGGCGGTCCCGATGCCGTAGCCCCAGATCCCGGCGAAGCGCCGCTCCTGTCGCGCCATCACTTCGTAGCCCGCGATGAGCAGCATCACGCCGGCCATCAATGCCACCCAACCGAGCTGCGCGTGATCGAACAGGGTCTGGAGCACGAGCCCGACCAGCAACAGCTGCAGTACGGTGCGTACAGACGCGATCAGCAGGCTGCGACCTACTGCCAGACGTGCCCACAGCGTCAGACCGGCGAGCGCCAATACCAGCAGCGCCGCCAGCGCCAGATCCAGCGCACTGAGACTGATTACGCTCATGCCACCAACCTGCGGTCCCGGATCTCAAGCACGCGCCCCCCGAGACGGCCACGTTGCAGGGTATCGTGACTGACCCAGAGCGCACCGGCTTCCGAAGCGGCCAGGTAACTGCGGACCGCGCGCTCGATGCGCCGGGTATTCTCCAGGTCGAGATTGGCGGTGGGTTCGTCCAGCAACAGGATTCGGGGCCGATTGAGGAATGCGCGCAGCAGGCCCAGACGCTGGCGTTCGCCACTCGACAGACGCTCGACTTCCCAGTCCAGCGCTTCGTCGGGCAGCGAAAAGCGCTCCAGCCAGGATCCTGCCTGATCAGGCTCCCATCCGGCCGGAAAATGCTCCCGCACCGTCTCTGCCCACCACGCGGTTTCCGCCGGTACATAGGCGACCTGGCGCCGCCAGTCCGTGGGCGGGATCCGCTCCCGATCGCGCGCCATCAAGCGTACCGTGCCCCGGCTGGGATCCAGATCCGCCAGGGCTCGCAGCAGCAGGGATTTTCCGGAACCCGAGGCGCCGGTGATCTGCACCAGCTCTCCGGCCTGCAGATACAGATCGAGGGGACCCAGCTGCTCGGTTTCCAACGCCCGGACGTCCAGTAAACGCTCCATCCCCTGCCCAATCGCCATTCGCAAAGCCGCGATTCTACCCGCCCCACAGAATACGGGCATGTCGCGACAGCCACACAACGAATGCCTGCCGATCGAAGCCTGTAACAAGAAACCTCGTGGGTGCTCCCATCCAAAAAAAACGGGCGCTTTCGCGCCCGTAAACCACCAACTTCAAGTCCTGGGAGACTGTGTGGTCGGTGACGGAGGAGACTCCGTCGGGTGTCCGGACTCTGCGGCCCGGACACCCTGTTCGATGGAGTTACGACTTCTTGACGAACTCCGGGTAGGCCTCGAGACCGCACTCGGCGACGTCGGCACCGACGTACTCGTCCTCTTCCGAGAGACGGATGCCCATGACCAGCTTCAGGATGAACCACACGATCAGGCTGGTGACGAAGACGAAGGCGAAGATCGCTGCCAGGCCAATGATCTGGCCCATGAAGGTCGCATCGCCGTTCGACAGCAGGACCGCCATCACCCCCCAGATCCCCGCCGTCCCGTGCGCGGAGATCGCACCGACCGGGTCGTCGATCTTCAGCTTATCCAGCCCGACGATCGAGAAGACCACGATCACGCCACCGACGCCACCGATGATCGCCGCGAGCAGTGGGCTCGGGCTCAGCGGATCGGCGGTGATAGCGACCAGGCCGGCGATCGCGCCGTTCAGCGCCATCGTCAGGTCCGCCTTGCCAAACAGCAGCCTGGACATGATCAGCGCCGTGATCACGCCACCGGCAGCCGAGAGGTTCGTGTTCGCGAACACTGCGGCAACGTTGTTCGCGGAATCGACGTCCGAGACTTTCAGCTCGGAACCGCCGTTGAAGCCGAACCAGCCGAGCCACAGAATCAGCACACCCAGCGTGGCCAGCGGCAGGGCAGCACCCGGGATGGCGTTGATCTGCCCGTCCGGACCGTATTTGCCCTTGCGTGCGCCGAGCAGCAGCACACCCGCAAGCGCCGCGACCGCACCGGTGAAGTGGACGATGCCGGAACCGGCGTAGTCGACGTAGCCGAGCTCGTCGAGGAAGCCGCCGCCCCAGCTCCAGAAACCCTGGATCGGGTAGATGAAGCCGGTCATCACGACCGCGAAGGCGAGGAACGCCCACAGCTTCATGCGCTCGGCGACCGCACCCGAGATGATCGACATCGCGGTGGCCACGAACACGACCTGGAAGAAGAAGTCCGCCCGGTCTGAATAATACGGGCGGTCGCCGAGTCCGTCGTAGGACAGGTCACCGGTGAAGCCCGCGGCCACATCAGCCGGGGTGTTGTCACCCGAGATGAAGAAGCCGATGCCCGGGATGAAGGAGTTGATCCCGTCGCTATACATGATGTTGTAACCCACCACCATGAACATCACGCTGGCAATCGAATACAGCGCGATGTTCTTGGTGAGGATCTCGGCCGTGCTCTTGTTGCGGACCAGACCCGCTTCGAGCATCGTGAAGCCCGCGGCCATCCACATGACCAACGCGCCCGATATCAGGAAATAGAAGGTATCGAGGGCGTAGGCAAGTTCTGCTACTTGCTGTTCCATGATCGGATTTCTCCAGTGAAAGTGTTTTCAGTCGCAGCGCGTCAAAGCGCCTCGGCCCCGGTTTCTCCGGTGCGGATGCGGACCACCTGCTCGATGGGGGTAATGAAGATCTTGCCGTCACCGATCTTGCCGGTGCTGGCCGACTTGCTGATGGCTTCCACCACCCGATCGACCAATTCGCCGTCGACCGCCACTTCGAGCTTCACCTTGGGCAGGAAGTCGACGACGTATTCGGCACCTCGATAGAGCTCGGTGTGGCCGCGCTGGCGACCAAAACCCTTCACCTCGGTCATCGTCATGCCCTGCACGCCGATTTCCGATATTGCTTCGCGAACATCATCAAGCTTGAAAGGCTTGATGATCGCCGTGATCATTTTCATCATTCACTCCTTTTTGACAGAGCCGTGTTATCCGCAGGGGACGTGTAGTGTCTTGCTGACGAGCAGTCCCTTGCATGGCCCGTGCCAACCGACACGGCATCCTCATCGGAACGGTTTGGCGTCGATTGAGTGGGGTTCGGAACGGCGATCGCACCAGATTGGCGCGGAAAACCCCTCACAAATGCCCATTTCTGGTGCATTTGCCTCAGGTTCGGAGCGTTACCGGGATCGTGGGCAGGAAAAGGGGGCCGGAACCAGCACCCGAAGCGTGTCCCGTCCCTCGAAGCGGCGCCAGAGATCCCCAAGCCGAACCGAAGATCCGGGCAGCCGCAGGTCGGGCACCAACATCGCCAGCGGACCGAGCACGTAGGCGCGGGTCAGGATCTCGGGGTGGGGTAGCGGCGGCTCGGCCGCGGTCTCGTCACCGAGCAACAGCAGGTCGGCGTCGAGGATCTTGGGCATATGGCGCGGTTCATCCGGCTCGCGCCCCAGGCATTGCTCGATCTGTTTCAGGCAGGTTTTCAGAGCCCTCGCGGGCAACGCGGTCTCGAAGGCCACGCAGAGATTCCAGTAGTCGGGACCCGTATAGCCGGCGGCAGGACTGCGGCATACCGGGGAGCATTCCAGGCCCCCGAACTGCCGACCGAGTTGCTCCAGCGCCATCGCCAGATGGTGCGCCGGATCGACGTTGCTGCCGAGCCCGACGTACGCCAGCCGAAAGCTGCGGGGTCCCGTACTCAACTGCGGCCGCGCTCGATCCGGATCCCCACCTCGCGCACCCCGGCCACCGCACCGGGCTTGCCCACCGTCAGCCGTATCGAATGTCCGCGAAAGCGATCGAGCAACGTCTGGGCGATTTCCTCGGCGAGGGATTCCAGTAGCACGTGGGTCTCCCGGGCGGCAATCGATCGAATGCAGTTGGCCACCGCCTCGTAATCGACGGTATCGGCGATATCGCCGGATCGGCCGGCGACCCGGGTATCCGTTCCCAGTTCGATATCGAATCGCAGCCGACGCCGTATCCTCTGCTCCCAGGCGTAGACGCCGATGACGGCCTCGACTTCCAGGTCGTGGAGATAGATCAGATCCATGAAAGCGTTACCATTGTGGGCATGACCTCGGATCGCGAAGTATGGGGAAGGTACACATGAGCACGCAATTTCGCGAACTGCCCTGGGCCGACGC